>JASHUE010000740.1:0-3705 GCA_030040195.1 Streptosporangiaceae bacterium
AGAGCGGCATCTCCCCGCTCGTGCGAGGTAGCAGCAGCCCGCACGGCAGGCGCACGGCGTCGTGCGCGAGTATCGCCAGGACTCCGGGGCGCCCGGCCATCTCCAGGTAGAGCGCGAATGCGGTTGCTCCGAGCCAGCCCGCGGGTTGCGGTGGCCCTGCGAGCGCGGACCGCAGGGCAGTGCTCGCCGCGGCCGCCATCCTCATACTCGCGCTTCTTCCGGTCAGGGAGAGGAAATCCTCACCACTGTAGGGGCGGGACAGATCGGATCTTGTAGCCGAAGAGGATTTCGGTCACGGCTTCGGCAGCGTAGCGTCGCGCTATGGAGTTCGCGGCCGGGCTCGGCCACCGAGAGGGCGGCGCCTGCATGGCTGACCGGCACGGCACAACGCGGTGAAGCCACCGCCGCTGGATTACTCGCGGCCCGAGAACGTGACCGATGCGCTGCGCACGCTGGCCGAACTGGGGCCGGACGGCAAGGTACTGGCAGGCGGGCAGTCGCTGGTGCCGCTGCTGTCCATGCGCCTGGCCGAGCCCATGCATCTGGTGGACATCAACCGGCTGGCGGACCTCAGCTACGTCACGAAGGCCGACGGTCAGGTCCTGGTCGGCGCGCTGGCCCGGCACGCGGAGGTGCTCGCCAGCCCCGTGGCCCTCGCGGCCCAGCCGCTGCTGGCCAAGGCGCTGCGGTTCGTTGCCCACCCGGCCATCCGCAACCGGGGCACGACCGTGGGCAGCATCGTGCACGCCGACCCGGCGGGCGAGATGCCGGCCGTGCTGGCCCTGCTCGGCGGTACGGTCCGCGTGGCGGCCGCGTCCGGCGAGCGCCTGGTTGAGGCTGGTGACTTCTTCCTCGGCGTGCTCGAGTCCGATGTGCAGCCGGGCGAGCTTGCCACCGAGGTGCGCTTTCCGGTCCTGCCCCCCGGCAGCGGGACCGGGTTCGCCGAGGTGAGCAGGCGGCGAGGCGATTACGCGGTGTGCGGGGTTGCCGCGCTGGTCACGCTGAACGACCGGCAGGAAATCGAGCAGGCCAGCGCCGCGTACCTGTCCGTCGGGCCGTGCCCGCGCGTACTGGATCTCGGCGAGGCCGTCGCCGGTGTCCCGGCTGACAGCCAGAAGCTACCCGCCGCGGCCACGATGGCGCGCGAGCTGATCCACCCGGACGGAGACATTCACGCGACCGCGGAGTACCGGCGGCATCTCGCCGGAGTGCTCACCGAGCGCGCACTACTGGAAGCCCTGAGCGAGGCGAGGGACGGGGCACCGCAGGGCGCCAGGCAACCAGCGGGCAGGGCCCGGTGAACAACGCCGAGCAGGCCCACGAGGTGCGGCTCACCATCAACGGCGCGGCCCGCACCGCGATCGTGCCCGCGCGCCGGCTGCTGTCCGACTGCATCCGCCACGACCTGCGGCTGACCGGAACCCACGTCGGCTGCGAGCATGGCGTGTGCGGCGCCTGCACGGTCCTGCTTGACGGCGTGCCGGTGCGGTCCTGCCTGCTGCTCGCGGTCAGCGCCGACGGTGCCGAGATCACGACGGTGGAGGGCCTGGCCGAGCCGGACGGGACGCTGTCGCCGGTCCAGCAGGCCTTCGCCGAGTGCCACGGGCTGCAGTGCGGCTTCTGCACGCCCGGTTTCCTGACCACGATCACGGCCGGCCTGCGGGCGGTGCCGCAGCCGACCGACGAGCAGGCACGGGAGATGGTGGGCGGGAACCTGTGCCGGTGCACGGGCTACCAGAACATCGTGGCGGCGGTGCACCGGGCCGCCGAGCTGCGGCGGGAGCGCGCAACCGGCCAGGCCGACGGGGCACCTCGCCGGCCGGGACCCGGGGGCGCCGCATGAGTTCCCTGTTCGGAGCCAGGGTGCAGCGGGTGGAGGACGACCGGCTGCTGCGCGGCAATGGCGCCTACGTCGATGACCTCGGCGAGGATGCGCTCATCGCCGCGTTCGTGCGCAGCCCGCACGCTCACGCCCGCATCACCGGCATCGATGTCAGCGCCGCGCTCGGCGTAGACGGGGTGGTCGCGATCTACACCTACCAGGACCTGCCGGAGCGGCTGGCCGAGCCGCTGCCCCTGCTGATCCCCCACCCCAGCCTCACCCAAGGGAAGACGCCGTATCCGCTGGCCAACGGCCACGTGAACCACGTCGGCGAGGCGGTCGCGATGATCGTGGCCAGGGACCGCTACGTCGCTGAGGACGCGGAGGAGCTGATCGATGTCAGCTACGAGCCGCTGCCCGCGGTCGTCGGCATCGAGAACGCGCGCAGCGCCGAGCACCTGGTGCACGCGGACGTGCCGGGCAACCTGGCCGCCCGCGCGGTTCAGGAGCACGGCGATACCGCAGCGGCTATCGCGGCCGCACCGCACGTGCTCGAGCTTGACCTGCACATCGAACGGTCGGCGTCGACGCCGCTCGAAGGCCGCGGCGTGCTGGCGCGCTGGGACGTGCAGGCGGGCCGGCTGCACATGTGGACCTCCACCCAGACGTCGACCGGCGTGCGCGCGGCGGTCGCGGCGAAGCTCGGCCTCGACCTCGCCGACGTGGACGTGACCACGCCGGACGTGGGCGGCGGGTTCGGGGTCAAGATCGTGCACCCGTGGCCGGAGGAGGTGCTCGTGCCGTGGGCGGCGCGCCAGCTGGGCCAGCCGGTCAAGTTCACCGAGGACCGCCGCGAGCACTTCATCGCCAGCGCGCACGAACGCGCGCAGGCGCACCACGTCACCGTCGGATACGACGACGACGGCCGGATTCTCGGCCTCGACGTGCGGTTCTGGCACGACAACGGCGCCTACGTGCCCTACGGACTCATCGTGCCGATCGTCACCTCGACCCAGCTGCTCGGCCCGTACAAGCCGGGTGCGTACAAGGTCGAGTTCGATTCGCTCTACACCAACACGGTCCTGGTCACGCCCTACCGAGGTGCCGGAAGGCCGCACGGCTGCTTCGTGATGGAGCGGACCGTCGACGCGATCGCGGCGGAACTGGGGCTTGACCGGACGGTCGTCAGGGAGCGCAACTTCATCCAGCCCGAGGAGATGCCCTACGATCAGGGCCTGATCTTCCAGGACGGGCGGCCGCTGATCTACGATTCCGGCGACTACCCGGCCCTGCTGCGCAAGCTCAAGGACCTGATCGGCTGGGACGAGTTCGCCGCCACCCGGCGGGCGGCGGCGCAGGAGGGCAGGAAGCTCGGGATCGGGCTGGCCTGCTACGTGGAGGGCACCGGCGTCGGGCCGTACGAAGGCGGCCACGTCGTTGTCGAGACGTCCGGCAAGGTCAAGGTCGCCACCGGCCTGACCAGCCAGGGTCAGGGCCACCAGACGGTGCTCGCGCAACTGGTCGCAGATGAGCTGGGCGTGCCGCTGAGCGATGTCGAGGTCGTCACCGGCGACACCCGGAGGTTCGGGTACGCGGTCGGCACGTTCGCGTCCAGGACCGCGGTCATGAGCGGCTCGGCGGTCACGCTGGCCGCGCGCAAGGCGAAACAGAAGGCGCTGCGGGTCGCCGCCGACGCGCTCGAGGTGTCCGCCGACGACCTGGTGATCACCGACGGGGTCGTGCATGTCAAGGGCGATCCGGACAGCGGCATCGGGCTCGGCACGGTGGCAGTGCTGTCCAACCCGTTGCGGTACGCCTTCGACGAGGCCGCGAAGGCCGCAACGCAGTTCGCCGGCGGCGCCGACATGCGCCGGCCGCCGGTG
>JASHUE010000078.1:0-4744 GCA_030040195.1 Streptosporangiaceae bacterium
AGCTCGCGATCGCGGAGAAATGGACAAACACGTCCGCGGTCCCGTCATCGGGGGCGATGAAGCCAAAGCCCTTATCGGCGTTGAACCACTTCACTGTTCCTGTTGCCATCTGTTCAAATCCTCTATCCGCCACGACGCGACCTCGCCGCGCCGACCGCGAGCCTACCGCTGCCGAGGCCGGAACCGGACCCCTCTCCGGGTCGTGGTCTTTCGCAGCACCAGACCAGCGCCGTCCGCGCGTACGCCCTGCCCGGTCACCCTGGGGCATGCACCGGTCCTTGCGGACGAGGGGCGCCACAGTCCCCGACGACGCCCACGCGACGGCCCAGCAGGCCGAGCAGGTCGACACCCCCGGCCGCCGACCGAGCGTTCCCGCTCAAGCAACCGGTCGAAATCTCTGGATCTTAAGCCGCACGATTGTCTTTTCCCGCAAGTCGCGCCTCCGATTCAGTGGCCTGAGCCAGGCGCTTGGAGGAGTTCCGCGAGTTCTTCGCCAGCCGGGCATGCAACTCCGCCGCGGCTACGCGGCGGCCGGCTTGAGCCGGGGTTCCCGCGTGGACAGGACGGCCGGGAGGCGAGCCGCTGGCCGCCTGTCCCAGGGAAGGCCCGGATCCTGCTACAGGCACCAGGCGTCTGCCGGGAACAAAGTGATGGATGGTACCGTTGACGGTGTTGGCGCGTCTTTCGCGCCGTCCCGCAGGCAGATGTCCTGCGCGGTCGCCTGTGTGAGCTGTCCGCTTCTCGGTGCGCTTTGTGTGCCGCTGTCGTCGACGTCTCTGACATGACGCGGCCTCAGATATAGCAACGGAGCTAGCACTGCATGGCTAACACCTACAGGCGTCGGCGCGCGCCCGCGCACTACCGCGGCAAGCCGCCGCGCAAGCCGTATCCTGGGCCTTCGAGGCCAGACAGGTCGGCCGACGCCAGGTCCGAGCTGGATCTGGCCCTGGCTGCGGCCGCGGACTTGCCGCAACCCCCCGCCACTACCTTCAGCGAGCTTGGGCTCGACGAGCGGCTCGTCCGGGTGCTCGCCGCGCAGGACATCACCGCGCCATTTGCGATCCAGGCCCGGGCGCTGCCCGACGCGCTGGCCGGGCGTGACGTGCTGGGCCGGGCAGAGACCGGATCGGGCAAAACACTGGCCTTCGGCCTGCCGATGCTCAGCCGGATCGCGGAGTTCCCTGGCCGACCGCAGCAGAAGGCGCCGCGCGGCCTGGTCCTGGTCCCGACCCGCGAGCTCGCCGAGCAGGTGGCAGAGGTACTCAAGCCGCTCGGCCGCAGCCTCGGGCTGCTGATCACCACGGTCTACGGCGGCGTATCGATCGGCCGCCAGATCGACCGCCTCCAGCGCGGCACAGACCTCGTGGTTGCGACTCCCGGCAGGCTGATGGACCTGCTGGACCGGCACGCGTGCACCCTTGCCGACATCGACGTGACGGTGCTGGACGAGGCCGACCACATGGCCGACCTCGGGTTCCTGCCCTCGGTGACCAGGATCATGGACCAGACGCCGCTCGCTGGTCAGCGGCTGCTGTTCTCCGCCACCCTGGACCGCGGTGTAGACCGGCTGGTCCGGTCCTACCTGACCGATCCCGCGCTGCACGCCGTCCAGCCCCGGGTCATCTCCGGTGGCGCAGCCGAGCACACCATGCTGGTGCTCGATGCGGCGGACAAGGTGGCCGTCGCCGCCGAGATGGCGGGCCGGCCGGCCCGGACGCTGTTTTTCGTCCGGACCAAGCACGGGGCCGACAGGCTCGCCAGGCAGCTGGACCGGGCAGGCGTCCGGGCGGGCGCCCTCCACGGCGACCGCAACCAGAATCAGCGGCAGCGCGCCCTGGATGCTTTTGCTGCCGGCCACCCGCGGGTGCTAGTGGCCACCGACGTGGCCGCCCGCGGCATTCACGTCGACGGGATCGAGCTGGTCGTGCATTTCGACCCGCCCAACGATCACAAGGACTACCTGCACCGCTCGGGCCGCACCGCCAGGGCCGGGGCGAGCGGCCTGATCGTGACACTGGCCCAGCGGGAGCAGGTCCGCGAACTGCAGCGGCTCCACGACGCGGCGGGTGTCCAGCCTGCCAGGCATGATGACGTCGCCGCCGGGCACCCCGTGGTGCAGGAGATCGCCGCCACGGGCACGCCGGTGCCGCCCCCGCCGGCACCAGACATCCGGCACCGCCCGCCCGACGCGCCGCCGACGGCACAGCGCATCTCCAGCCGTCCGCCGCGGACCGGGCAGAGCCGTTCAACCAGCGGACAGGGCCGCCCGTCACGCGGCCAGAGCCGTCCCAGCGGTAACCAGGGTCGTCCAAGTGGCGGGAAAGGCCTGCGGTCCACAGGCAGTTCGCGGCGAGCGGTCGATCACCGTCGCGGCTGATCAGACACGCGGGACTTCCCAGGGCCGTTCCAGGCCATTCGCGGCGGAACCCAGTCGCCTCGCGATGGCAGCGCCGGCATCCTGGTTCATCACTCCGCCATCCAGAGCTAGGGTTACGGCAGCCTCCAGCAGAACCAGCGAGTCGAGTTCACTGCCGTGCACGGGCCGAAAGACCTCATGCGGAGCAGGTTTAGCCGCTCTAGCTCGCTGAAGCTGGACGGCCGGCCGCACGAGGACTGGCTGCGCCGGGTGGTCAGGATGCCCGGCCGCTCGGCGCCGAGCACCCGCGCGCCCGGCTCCAGACAATCAGCGACTCGCGTGCCCTGGAAGGGCTCTACACGAGTGAGAGCGCGGCGGCGGGCAGCACGGAGGCCTGGCCGTAGAGGGCGTCGACCTTGTCGGTGACGGCGAAGTACTCATCGGCGACGGTGCGGCTGGCGATCTTGGCGTAGCGCAGGGTCATGTCCAGGCTGCGGTTGCCGAGCATCGCGGCGATGGCTTCCAGGCTCATGCCGCGGTTGGTCGGCTGGGTCGCGAGCGTGTGCCTGAGGTGTGGGTCCTGCGGTTCCTCGTGGTCATCCTCGGCGCTCGCGAACGAACATTATGTCGCGAGCGGTGAGCGTGCTCAAGATCGCTTCTCTCGTTCGTCGCGACCAGGCATGCCACTCGACTGCTGAGTCAGTCACTCGCGGAACCTGGCAGTGACGGAAGGGAAGCGACTCAGGCACGGGACGCCTCGGTGGGTAGCCAGGCTGGGAGAAGGTCCCGATGGGTGCACCCGCTGCCTTCCTGCCTCGCGTCAGCGCTGGCTAGCTCCCGCCGCCCGCAGCAGCCGCTCGGGGTCGAGGTCGGCGACGAAGACGCGCTGCAGCATGTGCCAGTCCTGGGGATGAGCCCTGATTCCCGCCTCGAAGCGCCGCGCGACTTCCTGCATCATCGCTGCTGCCTGCTGTTCGCTGTTCCCTTCGGCAGGCACTGGTATTTCTGCATGAACGTGCGCGCCCCAGTGATCACCCTCGAACCACAAGATCACGGGCATCAGCGCCGCGCCGGTCTGCACCGCGAGCGCGGCCGGGCCGCCCATCATGCGGGCCTTCTCGCCGAAGAACTCGACCTCGATGCCCGTGCCGGTGACATCGCGGTCACAGACCAGGCCGATAGTCTTGCCGGCCCGCAGCCGCTGCGCCAGGATACCGAACGCGCTGCACGCCCCCCCGCTGGCCGGCAGCACCTCCATGCCGATGCCCTCGCGGAACGCGACGAACCGGTCGTACACCGACTCTGGCTGCAGCCGCTCCGCCACGACAGTCACCGAGCCTGCCCCCTCGGCGATCAGCCATGCGCCAGCCAGGTCGTAGTTGCCCATGTGCGGCAGCGCGAGAATCACTCCGCGGCCGGCCCCGAGATAGTCGAACGCGGTCCGGACATGCCCGGTGTCGTGCATCCCGCCGGCCAGTCGGTCCGCCGCCATCCTGGGCAGCCGGAATGCCTCGAGCCAGTAGCGCGCGTACGAGCGCATCACCTGCCGGGACAGCTCACGCAGCTGGCCGTCTGGCGCCTCGCCCCCGATGACCCGGCGCAGGTTGGCCTCAAGCACCCGCACCCGCGGGCCCTGACGCCGCCACGCCAGGTCGGCGAAGAACCTGAAGGCATGCCGGGCCCACGATTCGGGCAGGCGGCAGACAAGCGACCAGCCCAGACCGTACCCGGCATCGGTGAGCCTGTCCTTCAGCCCTGGCATCGGCACCTTCCAGGGTCGCCGGGCGGCCGCTCCGGCATCGGAGCGACCTCGTGCTCCGCTCGCGAGAACCTGCTGTCCTGAGAGCGGGGGCCGCCGGCGATCGTCGGTGGCGCGTCCCGCGAAACTGGCACGGCAACCACCGTCCACCTCTGGCCGCACAGGGCCCAAGCCCCGCAGCGCCCGCCGCCCGCGATGATCCTCGATAGCCGACAGCTGCCCCTGACCGGAACCAATGACTTACTACGGTCATCATGTGCGCAATCTGCAAATTTGCAAGCAAGCGGACCCGGCCAACAGATCTCTCCTAGGCCAGAACTTCCGCGAAGCGAAGGGCCAGCGCCCGGGCGGGGCTGACCGGCAGGACCACCGCGCCTGCGGTGATCCTGCCGGCCGGCGGCTACGCGACCATGCGCCGCGTTACCGTCTGATCCGGAACAGCCGATGCGGGAGGTGGCGGTCGTGGACTCGTTCTCCGGCAAGCTCGCAGTGGTAACCGGCGGCGGCTCCGGCATCGGCCGCGAACTGGTCCGCCAGCTAGCCGCGGCGGGCAGCTCCGTCGCGGCCTGCGACTGGCACGCCGACGCTGTCGCGGAGACCGCTGATATGGCACGGCCCGGCGCGCCGGA
>JASHUE010000741.1:0-7389 GCA_030040195.1 Streptosporangiaceae bacterium
GGGCGACCGGCGGCCTGCTTCCTGACCTGACGGTGGTGCTTGACTTGCCGCCGGCCGCCGGGCTTGGGCGTAGGCGCAGCTCGGCCGACCGGCTTGAGGCCGAGCCGCCCGACTTCGACCAGCGGGTAAGGGCGGGCTTCCTCACCCTTGCGGAAGCCGATCCGGCCAGGTACCTGGTGCTCGATGCCACCCGGCCCGAACTCGACATCAGCCGTGAGATTCAGGTGCGGGTTCGCGGGCTGCTCCCCGATCCGGTGCCGATGACGGCGGAGGAGAACACCGGCAGCTTCCCGGCGGTGCGCGAGTGACCGCAGGCGCGGTGTTCGGCGAGCTGACCGGACAGGAGGTCGTCGTCGATCAGCTGCAGCGCGCGGTTGCTTCCGCCCATGCAGGGTCCGGCGCCATGCACGCGTGGCTGTTTACCGGACCGCCGGGTTCTGGCCGGTCGGTGGCCGCGCGGGCTTTCGCCGCCGCGCTGTTGTGCGACTCCCAGGGCTGCAGCGCGTGCCCGTCCTGTCATCAGGTAGCCGCAGGCACGCATGCCGATGTGCTGCTGGTTCGGCCGGACGGGCTGTCGTACGGCGTGAAACAGACCAGGGACCTGGTGCTCAAGGCCGCCACCGCGCCGGTGCTCGGCCGGTGGCGCATCGTGTTGTTCGAAGACGCCGACCGGGCGACGGAGCAGGCTGCGAACGCGCTGCTCAAGGCCATTGAGGAACCCGCGCCGCGGACGATCTGGCTGCTCTGCGCGCCGTACGCGGACGACCTGCCGACGACGATCAGGTCCCGGTGCCGGCTGGTTACGCTGCGGACGCCGAGCACCGCTGCGGTCGCCGCGATGCTGGAGCGCGAGGGCGTACCGCCCGAGATGGCGTTGACGGCGGCCCGGGCGGCCCAGGGCCATATCGGGCGGGCCCGCCGGCTGGCTAACGATCCGGCCGCGGCCGGACGCCGCGGAGACGTGCTGCGGGTCCCGACCGAGGTCGGCAACATGGGCCAGGCATTCAGGGCGGCGGCCGCCCTCGTCCGCGCGGCCGAGTCGGAGGCCACCGCGGTGACCGAGGAACTCGACACCCCAGAGCGGGAGGCGCTGCGGCGCGCATTCGGCGAGGGCTCGTCCGGCAAGGGCGTGGCCAGCGCGATCCGCGGCGGCGCCGGGGCGATGAGCGACCTCGAGGCCCGGCAGAAGTCCCGCGCGACCAGAGTCAAGCGCGACTCGCTTGACCGGGCGCTGCTGGACCTGGCCGGTTATTACCGGGACGTGCTGGCGCTGCAGGTCGGCGCCGAGGTGGAACTGGCCAATGCCGGCCGCGCCGGCGAGCTCAGGGCGATGGCGGCAGCGTCTGATCCGGGCGGGACCGTGCGGCGGATCGAGGCCATCATGAAGTGCCGGGAGCGGCTGGAACTGAACGTCGCCCCGCTGCTGGCAGTCGAGGAACTGACGCTGTCGCTGATGCCGCCGCCCGAGGGCTAGCTACTGCGCAGCGGGCCGGGTTGGGGACCGGGCAACCTTTTCGCCCTACGAGCGTGCATACAGATGTGAGCCATACAGGAGCCATGCCGGACCTTGCCGGCCCATCAGGCCGGGGTGCCGCTTGACGCCGCAGCGCTAGCGGTGCTGGTCAGCCGGCACCACGGCGACCTGGTCAGGCTCGCGACAGTGATGCTGAGGAACCGCGAGAGCGCTGAGGATGCGGTCCAGGACGTCTTCGCCAGCGTCCAGGCACGGTCGGACGCGCTCGTGCAGCCCGACGAGGCGTTGCCGTACCTGCGGGCCGCTGTGCTCAACCGGTGCCCGTCGGTGCTTTAGGCGGCAGGCATTGGCGCACCGGGTCGGCGCGCTGCGCGACGTGGACTTCGGCCTGGGTCAGCTCTCCGCGGAAGCTGACGTGATCCGCGCCGAGGAGCGACGGCAGGTGCTGGCCGCGCTGGCTGCGCTGCCCCGTGTGGTTTACGGCAAGGCGGGCCACCTGGTCGCGCTCGTCAGCGGTTATGGGAGCTGGTAGCCCGCCGGAGGGTGCCGCTTTCCGTTATCGCACCGTAATGTGGTCGCGTGGGCATGATGATGGCGGTGAGCTTCCAGCGGAACGGGCGACTGTATTACCTGGATCCCGGTCCGTATCAGCCGACAGTGGGAATGAAGGTCCTCGTTCCCACGGACGCCGGACCCGAGGTTGCCGAGTGCATCTGGGCTCCGCAGTGGGTCGACGACGAGATCACCGGGCTTCCCGTCTGTGCCGGCCTGGCCACCGATCAGGACCTGAGCCGGGACGAGGCGAACCGGTCACGGCGCGCCGAAGCGAGAATCGCCTCGCGGCGACTAGCCAGGGAGCACGACCTGCCGATGAAGATCATCGGTGTTGACTACGTGGATCAGACGAACGTCTTCACCGTCTACTTCAGCGCCCCCCACCGGGTCGACTTTCGCGGCCTGGTGAAGGATCTGGCCGGGCGACTGCGCGCCCGGGTGGAACTGCGCCAGATCGGGCCGCGCGATGAGGCCCGGCTGCAGGGCGGAATCGGGCCGTGTGGCCGCGACCTGTGCTGCGCCACGTTCCTTAAGGATTTCGAGCCCGTTTCGGTGCGCATGGCCAAGGACCAGGAACTGCCGGTGAACCCGCTGCGGATTGCCGGGGCGTGCGGGCGGCTGATGTGCTGCCTGAAGTACGAACACCCGCTTTACCAGGACTTTCGCGCCACGGCGCCGCGCAAGGGCGAGGCTGTCGACACGCCCGACGGGCCCGGCACTGTCATCGGCCATAGCGTCCCCGCCGACCAGGTCGTGGTCAGGCTGAACGAGGACGGACGGCGCACCACGTGCGCGAAGGCCAGCGTGTGCGGGTCCCGGAAGGCCTTCGAGGCCATGCACCGTGGGGCGCGGGGACGCCCGGCGGACCGGTAGACTCCTGTGGCCGCCGCGGTTCGCCGCGAGCGCGCCGCCTTAGCTCAGTCGGCAGAGCGATTCACTCGTAATGAATAGGTCGTCGGTTCGATTCCGACAGGCGGCTCCAGCTCACAGCCCCTGCACAGCCATTCAGCCCGAGCCGGAAGGCCGGGTGGGTGACAAACTGGGTGACAAACGGGCGGCTCGCCTGCCTGGCGAAGATGCGCCTGTCGGGTCCGCATACTGGTCCTATGACGGACAACACCACCAGCCAGCTCCTAAGCCGTTTCGTCGGTGCTGTCCAGCCGGTGGTGCCGCTGGTCTCGGTGTGGGCACATGGGTCGCTAGCCGGTGGTGACTACCAGCCGGGGCGCAGCGACCTCGACCTGATCGCCATCCTCGATCGGCCGTGCACGGCGGCGGAGCAACAACATCTCGGGGAGGTGCATGAAAGCCTGGGCGGTGCCTTTGCGCTCGCGTCGAAGCTACATTGCAGCTATTGCGCAGCGGGGCAGTTGGATGATCCCGCGCACTTGCACCTCACATGGGCGCATGAAGAGTTCATGCACCGGCGAGTCACCCCGGTTACCAGGCGCGAGCTACACGACTTCGGGCTCGTCTTGTATGGCGGGGCGCCAGCGGCCCTGCTTCCGCCGGTGACCGGCGAGCAACTCGCCGAGTTCGTGGTCCAGGACCTGGAAGGCTTCTGGCTGCCGTCCCTGGACGACCACCCGGAGCGGTGGGACCATGACATCTGGGTCGACCTCGGCTTGCTGACCTTGGCCAGGGCGACGGTGACTTTGCGGGACGGCAAGCTGATCACCAAGGCCGAGGCTCTGTGCGTGCTTACCGAACTCGATGCGCCTGCAGAGGTCGTAGACGACATTAGGCAGCGGCGGTACGGCGACCGCGGTCCAGCCTCACAGCAGTGGATCGCCCGGCGGGCGGAACTGACGCGCACCTTTCTGCGACCCGCCATCGAACAGCTCGTAGCGCAATGGCGGCCCAGATAACTACCGTAGAGCCGCCAGCAACGTCACCAACCAGCGAGAAGGCGGACCCGCTGCCAGTTCCACGGAGCTGCACCCCTAGCTGGGTGACAAACTGAGGGACAACCAGCGCGGCGAGCAGGCGACATCGGCGGACACCAGCGGACGGTTAGCCATGGCTCAGTGGCATGTAACCGCTGGTCATCGGCGTCTGGTTTTACCCTTGTAATGAATAGGTCGTCGGTTCGATTCCGACAGGCGGCTCCAGTCCACAGGCACGGATTTCGAGAAGTGTTCGAGTCGGGTTCTCCATTGGGTGCTCCAATAAGCCGCGAAGCGCCAGATCACTTCTGGAAAGGCGTGGCTCAAAGAGTCTGCAGAGGTCTGGAACTGTCCGACCCGCTAGCGATGGCTATGGTTCTGAGCTTCCATGTGGGTATGTCAGCCCGGGACAGATGAACAGCCAGCCGCAACGAAGTCAGCACCTCCCGCCCGGAGGCGAGATTGGGCTGCGACCGGGATTGCGATCGGGGCTATTTTGGTGGGTGCAGCAGCGTGCGGTGGCCTGTACCTCACGAGCCAGTCGTTAACGCATACGGCCCAGTCGTCAGCCCAATCGTTGAGGGAGACAACAAGACAGGCTAATGCCCAGTTCCAGATTGCCTGCGGCAAGAGGTGACTGACGAATACACCACGGCAGTCACCGACCTCGGCTCAAGTTCCATCGACGTCAGGTTCGGAGGCGTCTACCTACTCCAGCAGCTACAGAACGTTCCGGAAACACAGGGCAGCGGGCTTGCCGCGCCGCCCAGCTCGTCCCTTCGTCCCAGCATCTTCCCGGCCTCGCCCACGACGATCGTGATCAACAGCATCACGGGCAGGACTGCTTGCAATGGGGCCTGGTTACCTTAGCGCGCTCGTGGGCTAGCCCCGCCGGGCTAGCTTCTGCGCCTCCTGTTTCAGGTAGGGCTCGCAGTTTCCGGGGACGACTATTGATTGCACCGGCTCGACGACGGTGTAGCTGCTGCCGTCGGCGGTGTAGGTAAACTGCGGTTCTGCCGGCCGCGGGCGGGCGTCTGTCCGCGTCTGCCGGAACACCAGGTTGGCGTCCGAGTGCGGGCCGATGGTGTCGCCTACGGCCAGCCGCCGCTGCTTCCACCACGGCACGTCTGGCGGCCAGGGCACGAGTCCCACGAGCCCGTGCCCGTACTGAGGCCCCCACGGCACCAGGTAGGCCGGGGAGGTCATCTGCTGGCCAAGGCCGCCGACCAGCCGCATGCTGGTGATCATCACTGCCTCGTCGCTCGGGTTCTCTATAGCGTAGAAGCCGTTAGCCAGCGTCGTGCCGGGGCTGCATTCCAGGCCGGGCGCCCACGTCGCGGGGTTGCCGAGCGGTGGCGGTCCGGCTGTGCCGCGGCTCACCACGACGCCGGCCACGATGCCGATGATTGCCAGCCCGCCGCCCGCGGCCGCCACTGCCCGTCGTTTCATCTGATTACCAGTTCTTTGCGATCAGAACCTTGGGGTGGTTACCGCCTGGTAGGTCGTCCTCGCCGCACAGGTAACTTCTGCCGTACGGGAAGTTGACCGTTATGCTGGCATTTGTATCGTATCCAGTCTGAGCAGCGCAGGTGAACCCCGGGACCGAGAACCCGGCCGAGAACGTGATCGCTGAAGTGCTCCTGACGGTAAGCCCCGTCCCCTTTGGCTGCGGCACGCAGTTGTAGTTGTGGTATCGGGCCGACGCCCGTCCACTTCTTGCCCTCGTTCTTGAACGCTACAGAAGCGCAGCTCCGAGGCTCGGCGAGCAGGCTCACAATGCCGTCGCTGGTCACCCTGCATATGGTCGCGGCGCTGGCGGTGAGCACGACCTTGCCGGACCGGCTAGCCTTCGACTTGATCACGGATCTGGAGCCCTACCTGGCGGCCATCGAGTCACCCGACTCTGAGGTAGTCAAAGCGAGAGTCAGGTCGCTAGCCGGACAGCACCCCAGAGGCGGGTGACATTCGCGGCCTGAACTCGTCGTTGTACCGGCCGACGCGGCACGCACATAATGTCGAGGCGCGCACGATGGATGAAGTGTTCCATCCGCCAGGCCGATGGCGACGCTCAGACACTCGGTTTGTCGTGCCACGACCTAACCCGAACGTGCGCCGGGCCGTCTGGCTCATGCTCATAGGTGCAGGGCTGGAAATCGCGGCAGCGGTCGTTGCCATCAATACGGAGCCCAGCCTCGTGCCTTGGTTCAACAGTCACAGCCCAAGGCCCGGCACCTCGCTCATGCGGACTCTGGTAAGTGCCCAAGGCCAGACCGAGATGTACTTGTCTCTAGAGGCTGCGGCGTGCTGGCTGGTCATGGCATACGCGAACAGAGCAGCAAGGAGCGATGCTCCGCGGATCATTTCTGCCTTCCTCTTCGTGATGGGGATCGCGAGCCTGCAGCTCGACTTCTCCGCACCGCGCTCCGCTGCCTCCATCGCCCTTTCCTTCGTCATATGCCTTGTTGGCCTGGGCGTTGTCCTGCTTCTGTTCAGCGACGAGCTGCAGCGCGTGATCGGATTTGAGCGCAAGCATCTGTCGGCGGTGTAGTCTCCGCGCGACCAGCAGACGGAGAGCAGGATAGGCGGCGCCACCTGATCAGCGGGAACCTCCGCCCCGATTACCCCGCCACTAGACGCGCCGTGATCGACACGGCCGCCCGGCCGACGCGCGGCACCGAGATCTTCGTCGGCGACGGCGATCAGCTCGCCGAGGTCCGCCGGGCCGCCTCGCGGAAGCGGAACAACTCATGCGTCCCCCAGGGCATGTTCGGCCCAGTCTCGCGAGAGTTGACAAAAAATAATTTTACGTAAAGACTTAATTTGGCCATGAGAGATGTCGTCTACCTCGACCAGATCGAGCAGGCTGAGGCCCTGCTCAAGCCGCAGCGGATCGAAGTGCTGCGGCAGCTCGCCGAGCCCCGGTCGTGCACCGAGGTGGCGGTCGAGCTCGACCAGACCCCGCAGCGGGTCTACTACCACGTGAAGCGCCTACTGGAGGCCGGCCTAGTGCGCCAGGTGGCCGAGCGCCGGGTGCGCGGGATCCACGAGGGGATATACCAAGCGGCCGCCCGGTCCTACTGGCTGTCCCCGGGCCTGGTGGGCCGGATCGGGCTGCGCCAGACCCGCGACCGGCTCAGCCTGGGCTATCTGATCGACCTGATGGAGGGCGTCCAGGCGGACGTCGCCGCCCTCGACCTCACCCGGCCCGACCTGCCTTCAATCGGCGTGTCCGGAGACATCCGGGTGCGCAGGGAGCAGCGCAAGGCCTTCCTCGACGAGCTGCAGCAGACGCTGCAGGACCTGTTCACCCGTTACGGCGGTGCCGAGGGCGACGCGTTCCGCCTGGCCGTCGCCTGCTATCCGAAGGGAGACCCCGATGACCGAGCCTGACCTGCGCTTGCGCGCGGTCGTTCCGGCCCCGCCGAAGGTCGTGTACGAGGCGCTGACCGATCCGGCCGCGCTGCGCGTGTGGCT
>JASHUE010000742.1:0-5676 GCA_030040195.1 Streptosporangiaceae bacterium
GAGCACGCGACGGACCAGGCCGCCGCCCGGCCGTGGACCAGCCTCGGCCAGGACCGGGTCGCGGCGCTGACGCGGCTGCTGCGGCCAATCGCCGGCGCCTGCGCGGCGGCGATGCCGTTCCCCAACCCCGTCGGCGTGCCAGCGCCGACTGGCCTGACCTCGTAAGGGACTACTCGATGACCACCCTGGAGCGGCCGGCGCTGGGCGTGCTGGCCGACCCGGCCACCCTGCCCGATCCGTACCCGGTTCTGGCGGCGCTGCGGGAGTCGTCGCCGTTCGCCGAATTCGGCGGCAAGCTCGTGGTGGCCGGGCGGCACGCGGACTGCTCGGCCGTGCTGCGCCACCCGAACGCAAGTAGCCAGCGCAACCAGTCGCTGCTCGCGGCCGGGGCGCAGCGGCGGGCGCGTGAGCGGCCTTCGTTCCTGTCGCTTGACCCGCCCGATCACACCAGGCTGCGCCGCCTGGTGTCCAAGGCGTTCACGCCGCGCATGATCGCCAGGCTCGAGCCCAGGATCCGCGCCGTCACCGGCGAGCTGCTCACCGCGGCGGCGGACGCGGGTGAGCTCGAGCTGGTGAGCCAGCTCGCTTACCCGCTGCCGGTCCGGATCATCTCCGAGATGCTCGGCGTGCCGATCGAGGATCACCCCCGATTTGCTGGCTGGTCCGCACGGCTCGCGCACTCGCTCCAGCCTGGCTTCGGCGTCGACGCCGACGCGGTGGCGAGCAGGGCCGAAGCAGCGCAGGCAGCCAGTGACGAGTTCGCCGAGTACTTCCGCGCGCTCATCGCGGCCCGGCGCGCCCGGCCGGCCCCAGACCTGCTGTCGGACCTGATCAGGGCCGAGGACAACGGCGAGATGCTGACCGAGGATGAGCTCATCGCCACGTGCGTGCTGCTGCTGGTGGCCGGCCACGAGACGACCGTCGGCCTGATCTCCAATGCGATCCTGGCCCTGCTGCGGCATCCTGATCAGCTCACGCTGATCGCCGCCAATCCCGGCCTCGCCGCCGACGCCGTGGAAGAAACGCTGCGCTTTGACGCGCCGGTCCAGATGACCGCCAGAGTCGCGCGCGGGGGCATGCAGATCGGCGGCGTCGAGGCGCCGGACGGGGCACTCGTCCTCCTGTTGCTGGCCGCCACGGGGCGCGACCCTGAGGTGTTCCCCGACCCCGACCGGTTTGACCTCGGGCGCGGCGCGACCGGCCATCTCGCCTTCGCCGCTGGCCCGCACTTCTGCCTCGGCGCGCCGCTAGCCAGGCTCGAGGCGGCCACCGCCGTGCGTGCCGTCGCGACCAGGCTGACCAGGCCCGAACTGGACGTCGCCTCGCTCGCCTACAAGCCGAATTTCAACCTGCGCGGCCCGGAGCGGCTGGTTGTGCGCTTCGCGGCCGTGATCGACCGCTAGCCAAGGAATCCGCGCAGCAACGCGGCCGTCCCCTCGAGGTGCTCGGCCACCGCCGCCCTGGCCCGCTCGCAATCGCCGGCCAGGATCGCCTGCACGATCGCCCGATGCTGGCCGGCGGTGTGCTCGATGTTCCGCTTCAGGACCGGGATCGCGTTGAGGAAGTCGTTCAGCCGCCACCGCGCGTCGGCGCAGGCGGCCACCAGCAGGCTTGAACCGGCCAGGTCGGCGATGCTGAGGTGAAACAGCGTGTCCAGCCGCCGGTAGTCCTCCGGGCTGGCGCCGTTGACGTCGGCCAGCCGGGCAGCCAGGGTCTCAGCCACCACCGGATCGGGCGAGCTGGCGAGCTGGCGGGCGACAGCCTCGGCCGCGCCAGACTCCACCGCCAGCCGGAACGTCAGCGCGTCGGTCAGCTTGTCGCCCTCCTCCAGCGCAAGCCGCCGCAGCTCCGCGCGGTCGGGGGCGGGGCGGGTATAGGTAACGAACGTGCCGCCGAAGCGGCCGCGGCGTGAGCTGACGTAGCCGGCCCCGTGCAGCTCCCTGATCGCCTCCCGCAGCGTCAGCCTGCTGACTCCGAGCTGTGCCGCCAGTTCGCGCTCGGCCGGGAACCGCTGTCCCGGCCCGACCATGCCCAGCTTGATGATCGTGAGCAGTCGCTCCACCGTCTCTTCGAACGCGTTGCCTGCGCGCACCGGCCTCAGCACGCCGCTCAGGTCAATCTGCGGCAGCGCCGGGGACTGGTCCTGCTGCAGCATGACCACGATCCTCCCGCCCGCGGAACGCCCGCGCTACGCCGGCAGGCGGGTTCCCCTCCCCGTCCTGTGTGCCGGTACTGATGGGGCGCGAGTGACGAATTAGTCAGAAGGTCTTGACAACGCCTCGAACCTAATCATCATTGGTCTGATATTAGACCATTGAAATCAGAGGTCCGCTAGCCCAGACCGGGCCTCTCTGGCGAACTCCCCCGACATCAGCACCCAGTACCCAAGGAGCACGTCGTGTCGGTCAACCAGCAAGCGGTCAGCAGCGACGAGGAAATCCTGCACCACCTGGGCTACGCCCAGGAACTGCGCAGGCGGATGTCGGGATTCTCGAACTTCGCCGTCTCCTTCACGATCATCTCGATCCTGTCCGGCTGCCTGACCCTGTACTACTACGGCATGGGCACCGGCGGCCCGACCATCATCGTCTGGGGCTGGCCCATCGTCGGCGTCTTCACGCTGATGGTCGGCCTGTCCATGGCCGAGGTCTGCTCCAGCTTCCCGACGGCCGGCGGCCTGTACTACTGGTCGGCCAAGCTGGCGAAGCGCAACGGCCCCCTGGCGTCCTGGTTCACCGGCTGGTTTAACTTCCTCGGTCAGGTGGCGATCACGGCCGGCATTGACTTCGGCGCCGCGTTCTTCATCAACGCTCTCCTGAACCTGGAGTGGGGCGTGAGCACGGCCCACTCGGTCACGATCCTGATCTTCGCGATCGTGCTGCTGGTGCACGGCCTGCTGAACCAGTTCGGCATCCGCCTGGTCGCGCTGCTCAACGACGTCAGCGTCTGGTGGCATATCACCGGCGTGCTGATCATCGTCAGCGTGCTGACGTTCGTGCCGTCGCACCACGCCTCGGCCAAGTACGTGTTCACCTCGACGTTCAACAACACCGGATTCCACAGCATCTTCTACGTCCTCCTGCTCGGACTGCTGCTGGCGCAGTACACCTTCACCGGGTACGACGCATCTGCGCACATGACCGAGGAGACGCACGGCGCCAACCGCAGCGGACCGCGCGGCATCGTGATGTCGATCGTGGTCTCGCTCTTCGCGGGCTGGCTGCTGCTGATCGGCATCACCTTCGCGATCAACAAGGCCCAGTACTCGAGCGACCTGGGCGCGCTCGTGCCGCCAGCCCAGATCTTCGCCAACGCCATCGGCGTGACCGGCGCCAAGCTGCTACTGCTGGTGGCGATCGGCGCCCAGTTGTTCTGCGGCATGTCGTCGGTGACCGCCAACTCCCGGATGATCTACGCGTTCTCCCGTGACGGCGCGCTCCCCGGCTCCCAGTTCTGGCACAAGGTGAACAAGCGGACCAGGACACCCACCAACGCGATCTGGCTGGCTGCCGTCGGCGCGCTGATCCTGGGACTGCCGTACCTGTGGAACGACGCCGCCTACGCCGCGGTCACGTCGATCGCCACGATCGGCCTCTACATCGCCTATGTCTCGCCGACGTACCTGCGCCTGCGCCAGGGCAACAGCTTCGACCGGGGGCCGTGGCACCTGGGTCGCTGGAGCTATCCGGTCGGCATCATCGCGTGCATCTGGGTGGTATTCATTACGATCCTGTTCATGCTGCCCACCGCCAGCCCGATCCACTGGTCGAACTTCAACTACACGGTCGTCGCGGTGCTCGTGGTGATCGGCTTCGCGGGAATCTACTGGCTGGTGTCGGCTAAGAACTGGTTCACCGGGCCCAAGGTCCAGGGCACGCCCGAGGAACTGGCCGCCATCGAGCGCGAGCTGTCGGCCTGAGCATGACCGACCAGCACGGCGGCGCGGCTCGTCCGGGGATGCTGTCCCTGGACGAGCTGCGCGACCTCGTGGCGACCGGGCTGATCGACACCGTCATCCTCGCCCTCACCGACATGCAGGGCAGGCTGCAGGGCAAGCGGCTGTCGGCGGAGTTCTTCGTGGCCGAGGTGGCGCACGAGTTCTCCGAGGGGTGCAACTACCTGCTCGCGGTCGACGTCGACATGAACACGGTGGACGGCTATCAGATCTCGTCCTGGGATCGCGGCTACGGCGACTTCGTGCTGCGGCCGGACATGGCCACGCTGCGCCGGATCCCATGGCATCCCGCAACCGCGCTGGTGCTGGCCGATCTCGTCTGGCTCGATGGCGCGCCGGTCCTGGAGTCGCCCAGGCAGGTCCTGCGCCGACAGGTCAGCCGGCTCGCTGAGCGTGACCTCATCGCCCTGGCCGGAACCGAACTGGAGTTCATCGTCTTCACCGACAGCTACGAGCAGGCGGCCGAGAAGAACTACGCGGGCCTGTCCCCCGCGAACGGCTACAACGTCGACTACTCGATCCTGGGCACGTCCAGGATCGAGCCGCTGCTGCGCCGCATCCGCAACGGCATGTCCGGCGCCGGCATGTACGTCGAGTCCGCCAAGGGCGAGTGCAACCTCGGCCAGCACGAGATCGCGTTCCGGTACGCCGACGTGCTGACGATGTGCGACAACCACTCGATCTACAAGACCGGCGCGAAGGAGATCGGGGCGCAGGAGGGCATGAGCATCACGTTCATGGCCAAGCCGAACCAGCGCGAGGGCAACTCCTGCCATATCCACCTGAGCCTGCGCAGCAGCGGCGGCGATCCGGTGCTGGCCGGCGACGGCCCGGCGGGCCTGTCGAAGCTAGGCCAGCATTTCGTCGCCGGCCAGCTCGCGGCGATGCGTGAGTTCACGCTGCTGTACGCGCCGAACGTCAATTCTTACAAGCGCTACGTGCCTGGCAGCTTCGCGCCGACCTCGGTCCGCTGGGGCGTGGATAACCGCACCTGCGCGATCCGCCTGGTCGGTCACGGTTACTCGCTGCGGGCGGAGAATCGCACGCCGGGCGGGGACGTCAACCCCTACCTCGCGCTCGCGGGGATGATCGCGGCCGGCCTGCACGGCATCGACAACGAGCTGACGCTCGAACCTGCCTTCGAGGGCAACGCCTATGCGGACACCAGCCTGCGGGTGCCGCATACGCTGCGCGACGCGCTCGAGTTGTGGGAGAAGAGCGAGCTGGTGCACGCCGCGTTCGGCCCCGAGGTCCAACACCATTACACCAACTACGCGCGGGTGGAGCTCGCCGCCTACGACGCAGCGGTGACCGACTGGGAGCTGCGCCGCTGCTTCGAGCGGCTGTGATTCACGAGCCGGAGGGGCACGGTGCCGCCTGGACTGAGGAGCGGGTAATGCGACGAGGGAAGGCGGCACGTCAAGGCGCCCCGACGGCTGAGCGGGTAACGCATCCAGCCCCGAGACCGCCAAGGAGAACCCGCACATGACCCACTACACGGTGATCAACCCTGCGACGGAGCAGCCGGTTACCGCCGTTGCCCAGGCGAGCGCGGCAGAGACCGACGAGGCGATCGCACGGGCCGCGGCCGCGCAACAGGCCTGGCGCGAGGTCGCGCCCGGCGACCGGGCCCGGCTCCTGCGCAGCTTCGCGGCCGAGGTCGACGCGCACATCGACGAGCTGGCCGCGCTGGAGGTGGCAGGCTCTGGTCATCCGGTCGG
>JASHUE010000743.1:0-3141 GCA_030040195.1 Streptosporangiaceae bacterium
TCTCCGTGCCGCCGACTGACAGCGTCGTGCGCTCGGAGACCGGCTGATCCACGCTGATGGTGTCCGGCTCGGCGGGCCCGCCGTCCCCGAACCCGGCACCGCGCCCGGTGAAGTTCCTGAACGGCACGAAGTTTGCGTGCTGGCGTTCGAGTTCCGCCGGGAAGCCTGCCTGCGCGATGACTGTGGTTCCCGGCCGCAGCAGTCCGGCGATACCGCCCGCGTGGTCGAAGTGCGCGTGCGTCACGATCACGTGACTGACGTCCTCGGCCGAAAGGCCCGCGTCGGCCAGGGCCTGCCGCACCCGGCGGGCCGCGGTGCCCGCGTCGATCGCGACGGCACCGTCGTCGGTGCGGACGAACGCAAAGTCGCCGAAGTCGTAGCCTTGCGCCACCTGGATGCCCGGCGCCGGCTCGACGATCCGCGGCGAGCCGAAGTGGAAACCCTCGTCCGCGTTCACCCAGAACCCGCTGAACTCGAGCCTGGTTCCGGCAGGTGCCCCCGCCAGGCCCGCGCGCTCCGCCGCGACGGCCGCGCTCTGTTCGTCGCCGACCGCCGCGTACGCCGCGGCCAGCGCGTGATGCACGGCCCGGATCATCTGCCCGGGGAACTGGTCGCGCACGGCGAGGACGAACTCCAGGTCCTGTATCGCCTGCGCGGCCCGCCCGGCATCCGACGGCAGGCCGGCCAGCGCCAGGCCGCGGAAGTACTGCGCCGGGCCGAGATCCCGGCTTGCGGCGTCGTCGAGCTGGGCCAGGCCGGCCGGGACATCCTCGCCGGCCCGCACGCGGAAGAAGCCGGCCAGGGCGCGCGGCAGCGGCTGGTCTGGCTGGTCGGCGGCCAGTTGCTCGAAGTACTGCATGCCGTCCGCGTCCGCGCCGGTACCGGCGAGAATCGTGGCCAGCGTGATCAGCGTCGTCCGGTCAGCGCCCGGCCAGCCCGCAGCGACCTTGAGCGCCTCCACGGCGCGGTCCTTGATGATCTTCTCAGTCATTGTCGTTCCTCTCCTGGGTTGTGAGCCACACGCGCGGGTTGTCTCCCCCGCAGTCGTCAGCGGCCGCGTTTCACTCACCGGCGATCGTCAGGGTCTGGGCCGGGGCTGGCTGCTCGGCCGGGAAGCCCCGGATGTGCTCGCCGGGCTCGCTGCGCCGCCTTGCTGCCGGATCGCGGCGCACCAGCAGGCACGCCGTCGCCGCGGCTAGCAGCAGGCCCACCGACAGCGCCATCGTCGGCCGCATCGCGGCCAGGTAGCCGTGCACGAACACGTCGTGGATGAGCCGCTCCAGCCGCGCCGCGAGGCCGGCCGGCATGCCGGCCGGGAGCGCGGCCGCGGCCTGGCCGCGGCCCACCTGAAGGCCGGAGCTGGCGGCGTGCGCGAATCCGGCCAGGAACCCCGGCCGCACGGCAGGTGGCAGCTGGCGCGCCGCGGTCAGCGCGCGGAAGTGCATGGCCGAGGTGAGGGTCGTGGCCAGCACGGCCCCGCTGATCGCGCCTCCGAGGGTCGCGCCCAGCTGACGGCCGGTGTTCAGCACGCCCGAAGCCGCGCCGGCCAGCTGCGGCGGTGCCGCCCTCATGCCCATGGTGGCGACCGGGGCGAAGATCATTCCCATACCGACGCCGCCGACCAGCAGCGCCGGCGCGAACGTGAGTGACGTGGCATGGGCCGAGGCCAGCGTCACGACACCCGCGATGCCCGCGGCGAAGACCGTAAGGCCGGCCATCAGCACGTACTTGCCGCCGAAACGATCGGTGAGGCGGCCGGCGAACGGCGCGACCACGGTCAGCGCGACCGTGAGCGGCAGACCGGTCAGTCCGGCATGGACGGCAGTGAATCCGAGCACCGACTGCAGGTTGATCGAGTTGACCAGCATCATGCTCTGGAGCGCGAACTGCGTGGCCAGGCTCAGGCCGACCATGATCGCGAAGGTCCGGCTCCGGAACAGCACGCCTGGCACCAGCGGCTGGGCATGGCGGCGCTCCCACAGCCAGAACGCCGCGAGGATCAGCACGCCGGCCGCGATGATCTCGGGGATGGTGATGCCGTCCCTGACCGTCCCCCACGAGTAGCGCTGGCCCTCGATCACGCCGTACAGGAGGACGGCCAGCCCGATCGAGCCGAGCACGACGCCGGGAAGATCGAGCAGGTGGCGGTGATTCGTCCGGATGTCAGGGACGAAAGCGTAGCTGAGGGCTATCCCGCCCGCGGCAATTGGCAGGTTGACGTAGAACACCCAGCGCCAGCCGAGCTCGGTCGTCAGGATGCCGCCGAGCACCGGCCCGCTCACGGCGGCGAGACCGACCATCGAGGAGAACACGCCCAGGGCCATGCCCATCCGCTCGCGCGGGAACACCGACTGGATGATCACCAGGGCCTGCGGCGTCAGGGCGGCGGCGCCGATCCCCTGCAGGACGCGCGCGCCGATCAACTCGACGGGCGTCTGGGCTGCCCCGCACAGCGCGGAGGAGATGGCGAAGAGGCCGAGGCCGACAACGAACAGGCGGCGCGGGCCGAACAGGTCGCCGAGCCGGCTGGCCAGGATGAGCAGCGCGGCGAACACGAGCAGATACGCGTTGACGACCCACAGAGCCTGGTCCAGTGAGGCGTGTAGCCCGGTCATCAGGCTGGGCAACGCCACGTTGACGATCGTGCTGTCCAGCAGGATGGCGAAGGTGCCCAGGCAGAGCACCGCCAGCGTTCTCCAGTGTCCCCGGCTCCCGGCCATCCGCACTCCCACTAAGTCTTTTCAGCAGACCGACTGGCTCTGCTGACCAGACTGACAGCCTGAGTAAGTCTTGTCAAGCTACTTACTGTGCTATGCTGGGGGTCATGCAGCTGACGAGCCTGGCTGACTGGAACTGCTCCATCGCCAAGACACTCGACGTGGTCGGCGAATGGTGGACGCCGCTGATCCTGCGGGACGCGTTCCGCGGCAAGCGCAGGTTCGACGAGTTCCACGAGAGCCTGGGCATGGCCCGCAGCGTCCTCACCGCGCGGCTCAAGAAGCTGACCGACCAGGGCGTCCTGGAGCGCACCCGCTACAGCGAGCACCCGCCGCGGTACGAGTACCGGCTCACCGAGAAGGGACGCGCCCTATTCCCGGTGATCGTCGCGCTCATCCAGTGGGGGGATGAGTGGGCCGCCGG
>JASHUE010000744.1:0-7802 GCA_030040195.1 Streptosporangiaceae bacterium
ATGCCCCACAGGCCCTCCATCGCCAGCGAGATCGTGGTGGCGTTTTGCAGGTCACCGGAGACGCCGGAGGAAGAGTCGCCGTCGAAGAACATCCGCTCGCCGACGAGCGAGGCCAGGCTGACCATGATGTCGGCCTCATACTCGCTGCGCCACGAGGTGAACTGCTCCTCGATCGGGATCGGCTTCACGAAACCGAGATAGTCGGCTCCCTTCTGGATCGTGGCCGTGTCGATGACGTTGCGCTTCTGCACCAGGTGACTGATGACCGCGTGGCAGGCCTCGTGCAGCGCGACGGCATGCCGCTCGCGCTCGATGTACTCGACGCCCTCGGACGGGCCGACGCTCTTGGCCAGCTTCGCCTTGAGCACATCGCCCCAGGTGATCGTCGTCCTGTTGTCGCGCAGCGCGACGATCAGCGACTCGTTCACCAGGTCCTTGATCGTCGCGCCCGTGGCGTACGGGGTAATCGTGGCCAGGTGATCGATCTGCTCGTCGGTCACGACGTGGCTCACCTTGGAGAAGTAGCCCTCGTACGTCCGCTTCCTGCCCTCCTTCGAGGGGTAGCCGACCCTGTACATCCGGTCCAGCCGGCCCGGCCGCAGCAGCGCCTCGTCCAGCGCACTCGGCATGTTGGTGGCCATCACGATCAGAATCCGGTACTTGGGCGGTGGCTTCGGGCGCATGCCGAGAGTGCGCCGAACCACCCGGTTGATGAAGCCGCGCGGTTTCTTCAGGCCTGACATCTCGGTGAGCAAGGCCTGCAGCGTGCCCATCCCGCCACCCATGCCCATACCCGCCGGGATCATCTGGCGGAACGGGCCGGGTCTGCGCGGAGCCGGGTCCGCCTGGCGGCGGTCGACTGCCTGGGCGTACAGCGCGGACTGGGTCTGGGGCGCCAGGTAGCTGAAGCCGTGGCAGGAGGCGAACGGGCTGCCGGGCTCGTGCTGATGCCCGAGGCGGCCCTGGCCACCGCCACCGCCGGCGGACGCGCCGCGGCTGCCGAGCGAGTCGGCCTCGTCGAAGAAGACGATCACGCCGCCGTACCGGACGGCGAGCTTGCGCAGCCGGCGGAACAGCGACTTCACCTTTAGCACGCCCACGCCGAAGAACATGTTGATGAAGGCGCCCGGGTCGACGAAGACATACGGCTTGCCGGTCTCGCCTGCCATTGCCTCGGCCATCAGCGTCTTGCCGGTGCCCGGCGGACCCCAGAGGAGAATGCCGCCCGGCACATAGCCGCCGTGGTCCTCGATCGACTCCGGGTCCTCCAGGAACAAGATGTTCTCCTGCACCCTGGCTAGCACGTGGTCCTGGCCCCAGACATCGGAGAACCTCGTGGTGATGTCACCGGGGTAATAGACGTCCACGCCGCCGCGCGAGAGGAACCAGAAGATGGCGACGAACTGGCTAACGCCCAGCAGCATGATCGCCATCGCGTACAAGATGATCGGGAGCGCGTGGTAGATCGAGGCTGGCGCATCGAACAACCCCTGGACCGGCGTGGTGTGGTAGACCATGCCGAGGATCACGCCGATGATGCCGATCACGATCAGCCACTTGATGGCGCGGGCGAGCCGGAACCTGGTGTAGTCGCTGAGCTGGTGGCTGACCTGGTCGCCGCGGCCAATCGCGCCGGTTGACAGCCGGTAGTACAGCCTCCAGTGCTCGGCCAGCAGATAACTGACCTGCCGCAGCACCTCGAGAATGAGCAACAGCACGAGCCAGCGTCCGGTGCCAGAGTGCACCTGAAGCTGTGCCTTGGCGGCGTCGCTGAAGCTCATGTCCGGGTTGAGCGACATCTCGTACCAGACAAGGATGAACCACAGCAGGATGAACAGAACGCTGAACTTCAGCCGGTCCCAGAAGGCCTGCGGCTTGCGTAGCTGGCGGCCGGCTCCGAGCAGTCCGTACTGGCGCCGCCACTCCCGGCGAGACCGGCGGCCGCGCTTCCCTGCTGGCTCGGGGATCATGAGGAACCTCGCACGAGGAAGGAGTTAATAACGTTCGCGATCTGCTTCTGGTTGGCGAGGAAGCACGTCTGGAAGCACTGGACCAGCATCACGTACAGCTTGTCGCTCGTGACGTTGGTGAGGACTGTCATGTCGAACGCATCGGGAAGCCCGTCGATTTCGTACTCGTACAGCTCGTTGATCCCGCGCATGCCGTACTGGGTCGTGAACGTCGTGCTGGAGATTTGGTCGAAGCCGGTCAGCTTGTCGCCCGCGGCTGAAGCCTCCTGCCGTGCCGTCGGCGTGACCGGGAACAGCACATCGCGCATGAGGTCGAAGGACAGTTCGCTGCGGAGAGTGGAGTTCAGGTTCTGCACGCTGACATAGACGACGGGCTGGGTAGACGCGGTGAGGATGCGGTCGGCGGGCGGGTCGGCCAATGCGCTGTAGGCGCGGGACCAGGAGTAGCTGCCGCCGTAGGCCCCGAGCGGTGACTTCGACAGCAACTCCGATTGCACGAGCGCCAACTCTTCCTGGCTCACCAGGTGCCAGCTCGAGGGCACCTTGAAATACGTCTGGTCTTGCGAGTCGGTCGCGTAGGTGAAGGCGGGAGAGCCGCACGCGGAAACGCCAGCCAGCAGGCACGCCACCGCGATCAGCCCGGTTGCGCTCCGACGGAACTGCCGCATGCTGGTGCGCCTCCCGTCCGCAGAATCCGGCCGCCCGGGTACCCGGCCAGCGCGAGCCCGTATAGGAGTATGTGATTACTGCGGTGCAGCGCGTCAACCCAACTGCGACCACGAACAACTAGAGCGACCAGTGCGGTCGCTGTGATCAGGCCGCCTCGTGCGCCGGTTCACCGTGCGGACCGCAGCGGTGCGGTGTCTCCTCGTTCCCAGACGTAACAGGCGTCAGCCAGGGTCGCCGCGCACGGTCGCGACCGCACGCGCCGCCACCCGCCAGCCGAGCAGGAACAGCGCGAGGAACGCCAGCGTGACGACGATGAAGGCGGCCGCGGTGCCCTGCCCGGCGAGCACGCGAATCCCCATCCCGGCCACCGCCGCGCCGAGCCAGGCGCCCAGACCCGCAGGCACGAGTCCCAAGGGCCGGCGCCAGGCCCTCGTCGCGATCAAGCCGAGCGCGAGGCCCAGTAGGAACGGCCAGGCGGTGTGCCAGATTCCGGCCAGGCTGTCCCCGTCATGGTGGGTGTGCCGGCCGATGATCACGAATGCGAGCACGCCGCAGCAGTCGAGCACTGTGGCGGTCGCCGCTGACTTCATCCTGAAACCGTAACCGAGGCGGGAGGTGCGGTTGGCGGGGCCGGAGCCGATCCCGCGTCGTGCACCCGGAGCGCGCAACCCCCGTGCCTCAGCCGGGCGCGCCGCCGCGGCCGCCAGGTCGTCTAAGCTCGGCGCTGATGCCGACGCTGCTGATCATCCATCACACGCCGTCCCCGGCGCTGCACGCCATGTTCGAGGCCGCTGCCAGCGGGGCCAGGACCGATGAGATCGAGAACGTCGATGTCATCGTCAGGCCAGCCCTCACGGCGGCAGCGGCGGACGTGCTGACGAGCGACGGATACCTGCTCGGTACCCCGGCCAATATCGGCTACATGTCCGGGGCGCTCAAGCACTTCTTCGACGGCATCTACTACCCGTGCCTGGAGGCAACCAGCAGAAGGCCTTTTGGTCTTTACGTGCACGGAGCCAGCGACACCGGCGGTGCCGTCCGCGCGGTCGAGTCGATCACCACCGGCCTGGGCTGGCGGCAGGTACGACCGCCGGTCTGTGTCACCGGCCCGCCGTCCAAGGCCGACCTGGAGGCCTGCTGGGAGCTCGGGGCCCTGCTGGCCGCGGAGATCGCTGGGTGATCGTCACCGTCACCCTCAACCCGGTCCTGCGGGTGGAGTACGCGACCGGCGCGATGGCCAAGGGCCAGACCAACCAGGTCAGGCGAGTCAGGTACCTGGCCGTCGGCCGGGGCCTGGCGGTCGCGAGGGTGCTGCACACATTCGGGCACGATGTGGTGGCTGGCGGGCTGGCGGGGGGCTTTGCCGGGGAGCTGATCAGAACCGAGTTGGCCCGGGCCGGCATAGCCACGCAGTTCACCCGGATTGCCGCCGAGTCGCGGCGGGTAGTGGCCGTTGCCGATGAGACCGACGGTCAGGTAACCAGCTTTGCCGAGCCCGGGCCGTATATCACGACCGAGGAGCTTGGCCGGCTCGCCGCTAACTACCGGGAGTTGCTGACCGGAGCGACCGCGGTCGTCCTGTGCGGCAGCCTGCCGGACGGCCTCCCGGCCGAGATCTACGGCTCCTTTACCGCCTACGCGGCGGAGGCCGGAGTCCCGGTAATCCTGGATGCCAGCGGCAGTGCGCTGGCGCACGGGGCTGCGCGCCAGCCGGCGCTTGTGGTGCCCGAGGTCGCCGCTGTTCGGGAGCCCGATGCGGTGGACGCACTGCACGGCCTGCCGCTTCCCCTCGCGCTGCTGACCGGCCGCGGCGTGCGGGTCCTGACCGCTAGCGGCGAGTGGCGGGCCGGGCTGGCGGAGTCCGCGTTCGAGTCGGCGGCCCAGGCGGATGAGACGTTCCGCGACGCGGTCGTGGCTGGTTTCGTGCCTGGCATCGCGCTGGCCTGGTCGTGGCCTGACATTCTGCGGCACGCGGTCGCTCTCGGGGTGGCCTGGACCGCGGACGACGGGCTCGACGCCGGGGCCTACGAGGAGTCTCTGACCGCCGCCGACGTCCAGCATCTGCCGGCAGCTCACGAAGCCTGACGCCGCTACTCAGCTTCTGGTCTGGACCGCCGCGCCCGCGCGAGCGCGGCTAAGCAGGCGCGAGTGCTCGTCGTCGGAAACGGTCTCGGCTTGCTGGGCGAGCATCATCGGCACGTTGTTGCTGATGCGGTACCGGCGGCGAAGGCGCGGGTTATAGAGAGCTCGCTCGTCGGGGAAGTAGAGCAGGCTGCCCTTGTCGACCGGGCAGACGAGGATCTTGAGCAGGGGCTCCTCTAGTGCCACGAGTACCTCCTGTATCGCCTAGGTCGGATCGGGACGGGTCATGGCCGGCATCAGGGCAGCGGTCAGTGCGATGAGCGCCAGGAGCTGCGTCCCGGCGGTGAACGGCCCGCCGCCGAGCGAGGTGGGATCCTTCGAGGTCGCCACCATCAGGCCTACGGCCAGCATCGCGCCGCCGGCGATGGCCGGCAGCCACTTCGGCCGCCACGTACCGAGGACCGCCAGGACCGGGACCGCGAAGGCCACGGCCCCGCCGGCCACGGCGATGGCGATCGTCAGCGGGAGCGCGAGTGCCAGCCCCCGCAGCATCGCTGCCGGAGTCGGCCGCACGCGCGGTGGCGGCGGCTGCCTGTGCTTGCCGGTGTGCACGGGGTGGGCCGGCCGGAACATGCCGTCAGCCGTACGGCGGATGATCAGCGCCGGCCGGACCAGGTGCGCCAGGGCGAGATGGCTCGGGCCGGGCAGGCGCCGGAGTGCCCGGGCCGGTTCGGCAGGCGGCTCGGCCGTCTGCGGGCGGCGCCACGCTCTGATCGAAAGCGCGACCAGGAGCAGCAGGAGCACCGCGGAAATGATCAGCCCGACATGGTAGACGATCGCCGGGCGGAAGGTGAGCCTGATCGTGCCGCCCCGGCCCGCAGGCACGATGAAGGCTTGCTGCCAACCGTCCAGCGTGGCCGGCCGCAGTGGCCGGCCGTCGAGGGTGGCACTCCAGCCGGCGTCGGCAGCCTCGTGGATCTCGACGTAGGAGGCGACCCCCGGCCCGATCCGCAGCGCCCGGTTGTCGGCGCCCCACGACAAGATGGTCAGGCTACGGGGCGGGGCGCTGACTGTGCTCGCCTGGGCGTCGGCAGCGACAGGCCCGCCGGTCAGGCTCACGCTGGTGACAGTGAAGTCCGCCGACGCTCCGGTGCTCAGCCACTGCCGGCCGGCGGTCAGCGCGAGCGTTCCGCCCGGCGAGCACAGGTGCAGCTGAACCGGGGTGAGCTGGAGCAGGTTCCCGATTGTTCCGGTGACCGAGGTCTGGTAGGTGTCCCCGCCGACCGACACCGAGGGGCCCTGGCCGCAGCCGAGGCGGAACGGCGCTGTCGGCTGCGGGACGGCCGCATGCAAGCCGGCCAGGCCGGGAATCGTGACTTCGGCCAGGCCGACCGGCAGCCGCGACGGCTGGCCGGCGGCCGGGTTCCCGGCGGTGGCGTTCCCCGCGCTCGGTGACGTCGCCGGGAAGCTCAGGGACAGCTTGTCGGTGCGCAGGGGCGGGCTGATGGTCACGATGCCGCCCAGGCCGACCTTTTCCAGCCGGAAGCCCTTCTGCCCGCCGATACGTACGCTGGTCGGCAGCGAGGCCACGCCGAAGGCGCCCCTGAGCACGATCTTCCCGATCACCCGGGTGCCCCGCCAGCTGTATTCGAGCTCGGGATGCCGGTCCGCCGGACTAGAGATCCAGGGCAGTCGCGAGCCGGGCCCGTACATGCTCTCGGGTCCGAGTTCAGGTAGCGAGTTGAAGGTGGAGGTGGCGACGACCGAGAACGAGGACGCGGTGGCCGGCGTCAGCCTGGTCAGCAGGGCGGCGAGGGCCGGCCCCGCCTCCGGGATCGCGGTCAGCTGGGCGGTCAGGGAGCTGGCGGCCGGGGTGACGAACGTCCGGTCTAGCTGACGGGTAACGGTGACGCTGTCCGCGCTGTCCTGGCCGTAGGGCGAGGCGACCTGCTGGGCGAAGGAGTACGCGATCGCGGGCGCGTCAGCGCCGGTGTCCTCGGCCGGCTGCAGGTAGCTGGTCACTTGCACTCCGGGGATGAGCACGTCGGCGATGCCGGCTCCGGGGCCGCCGAAGACCACCCGGCTCGCGCCCATGATGGTGATGCGCAGCCAGCGAGTCGCGCCCGGTGGCACCCGCAGCTGCTGGATGCCGCCTGTCGCCGTGGTTTGGCTGATGGCACTCCCCGCCTGGGTCGTGACCCGCAGCTCGCTGGCGATCTCTCTGCGGCCCGAGTCGTCAAGCAGCTGGACGCCGACGCTCGGCGGCAAGCTGAGCGTGTGATCGAAGTTGACCTGGATCCACTGGCCGACCGGAGAGTACGGGTCACTCTCCGCCCAGGCGGTGGCGGGGTTGCCGTCGAATGCGTTAACCGGGCTGTACTGAGGCGCCTCGCTGTCCCAGATGCCGGCAGAGGACGCGGTGACGCTGGCGGCGCCGGCGAGGACGGCCACCGTCTGGTGGCCGGCGGCCGGGACCGGGAGCAGTTGCCTGGGCGGACCGCCCGCCCCGCCCAGGGGGTCGTCGACCGGATTGTCCTGCGTCGCGGTATAGGTATACGACTGGTTGTCGTCGGTCGAGCCAAAGTCGTTGTCGGCACGCCGCTGTCCGTCGGTCACCGCCCAGAGCGCGGGGGTACTCGTCGTGACCTGGCCGGCGATCTCCGTCGGCTGGTCGCCGAGGATCCCCTGTGCGTCGAGTTGCAGCAGGGAGTCCGGGCCGCCGTTGACCAGGACCGTATCGCTGACCGGCAGGGCCTGCACCGGGCTCGTTGGCCGCAGCGAGCTTTCGGCAGCCTCGAAGATCTGAACGGACGGGTAGCTCGGCGCGAACCCCGGAGTGACTCCGGCCAGGTTCGGGTAGCCGGGCGCGGCCGCGACCTGCGGGCCGAACGAGGCGACCTGCCGGAAACCGGATAGTGCCAGCGTCTCGTTGACGACCTGCGGCGGCGTGTAGCCGCTGATCGTCGGCGAGACGTCGTTGCGCACCACGACGTACCTGATCCCGGCCCTGGCCAGGTAGGCCGCGAGGCCGGGCACATCCTGGCCGGACTCGACCGCCTGCTCGGCCGTGTCGAGCACGAT
>JASHUE010000745.1:0-10991 GCA_030040195.1 Streptosporangiaceae bacterium
GCCGAGTTCGACCAGGGCCCGCACGGGCCGGCCAGCGCGGCCACCGCCGCGGCGGCTCGCCGCGGCGCGCATCGCGTCATCGAACAGGGCAACTCCGGCCAGGCTGTCGACGAAGCAGTAGCAGTCGAACTCCGGGTCTGCGTCCAGTTCGTCCGCCAGCCACTCGATCGCAGCTCGGTCGGCCACCTCGTTCGCAATCAGGATTCGCGGCATGCCGAACGACCTGAAGACCTGCACCTGGGCCACGGTCGCGGCGCTAACGCCCCAGGCGCCCGCCTCAAGCTGGAGAGCCAGCAATTGGGGCGCCATGCTGGTCTTGCCGTGCGGCGCCAGGTGAACTCCGGCGGCCGCGCAATACTCGGCCATCGACTGGATGTTGTTACGGACCGCTGATTCTCGCAGCACCATGACCGGCAGGATGAAGCTGCCGCCGAACAGCGACGGCCCGGTTAGGGCCAGCTGGGCAGCGCTAACCGGGTGGGGCCAGGCCAGCGCGCCGAAGCCCTTATCGGTCATGGTTATCGGCCGGTCGGCCAGCACGCCGACCGCCGCCCGGAGCTTGCCGGGGATAACCGCTTTCATGCCTGGGCTCCCTGCACGGATTGCCGATCTCGCGTGGCGCTTCGCTTCTCCATCAGCGATTCGCTTCAAGGTTGTTCGCCCGCCGCTGCTCGATCTCTCGCCGGTAGGGCAGACCCTCGATGTCACCGCAAGCCTGAACGCTCAGGCCCGCCGCCAGGTTGCCCTCGGCCACGCAGCCGGGCATGTCCGCGCCCTGCAATCGGGCCCAGAGGAATCCGGCGTCGAACGCGTCGCCCGCGCCGATGGGATCCACCGGGTGCACCGGCAGGGCCGCACCGTGATAGCTCGCGCCGTTGCTGAAGCCCAGCGCACCGTCGGCGCCCAGTTTCACCGCCACTATTTCAACCCCGCTATCGGCGAGCCATTTCGCCGCGTCGCTCGGCGTTTCGTGCCCGGTCAGCAGGGCCGCCTCTGCCTGTCCGAGTAGCACGATCCGGGAGCGCTCCGCTAGCGGCAGCAGCACCCGCCGCGCTTCCGCAGGATCAGGCCATAGCCTGCGCCGGATGTTGGGATCGAAGGACACGGCCACGCCGGCCTCGCAAGCCATCCTCACCGCTTCGGTGGTGGCCTCCAGGGCTGTAGGGCTTAGCGCCGGCGTTATGCCGGTCACGTGCAGCAACGCTGCCGAGGTCAGGTAGCCGGCATCGAGGTCCGCCGGGCTGAGCCGGCTGCCAGCCGAGCCGGCCCGCGCGTAGGCAACCTCAATCCGGCGTTCCGCATGTGTGTCCCTGACGAGAACGCCTGTCGGTGCCGCGTCGTCCACGACAGCACGGCTAATGTCGACGCCCTCGCCGCGCAAGATATCCAGGATGCCGAGGCCCAGAGGATCATCCCCGACGCGTCCGAACCAACCGGCACCGCAACCCAGTCGCGAAAGGCCGATTGCCACGTTCGACTCGGCGCCCGCAATCGATCGAACGAAGCGCCTGGCCGTGCGCAGCGGCTCGCCGGGCTCGGCGCGGAACAGCGCCATGGACTCGCCAAACGTGACCACAGCAGGCAAGGTCAGCCGCCCATGGTCGCGCCAGAGAAGGCGCCAGTAGTGATCAAGATGCGGCAACGCTAACGCGGTGCGGCTGGGGGCGTCAACGAGCCCGAGGGCGGCACCGCGCCGGGGCGCCGATCCCCGGTCTCGGCGGCCACCGCCGCCACCGCCGCCACCCACGCGGCCACCGCCTTACCCACAGGCGGCCCGCGGCCACCTACAGGCGGCCGTCGGTTGTAGCCAGGGATGGCCGTCGCACTAGCTACGGACGTCGGAATGAGGCAGCTTCTGCCGGGTGCGGTACGCCTTCGTCTTGGCCCGGTTGCCGCAAACGCTCATGGAACACCAGGAGCGGGACTGGTTGCGCGAGGTATCGAGGAACGCCCACTGGCAGGTGCTCTGGGCGCATACCTTCAGGCGGGGCCAGCTCCGGTCGGCGTGGCTAGCCGCAACGGCGGCGACGATGCGGCCGAGGCCTGCGTGAGCGCCGCCGCCGATTGGCTCCACTTCAGGGGTGCCAGTTCGCAGCGAAACCTGCAGCGGATAATCCGCCATGAGATCGTCAAGCCCGGTCGGCGTAGTGCCTTCGGCACCGGTGGCATCGGCGTGGTGGGCGCGCAGTACCGCCCTGAGGCTCTCCCGCAGCGCCACCGCGGCCCGGAGATCATCCTCTGTAGCCGAGCGCATCGTCGCCAGGCCGTGCTCGCGCAGCCAAGCCGCCAGCGCCGCGGGCGAGAGCAACTCGTCCTGCCCGGTGTCGACGTCCAGCGTGTTCACGAAGTCCCGCACAAGCTCGCCAGGCCGAGCTGGGATACCGGCAACCATGACGTCTCCCCATAACTAGCAAACGACGATAGCAGGTTGCAACACAACCGACACTAGCATATCGTGGTGGCTGGTTATGTAACCATCGTCTCCATTTAGAAGGTGTCTCCGACGGCCACGCTCGGGTGGCGCCCGGCCGCTCCCCCGCGGCCGAACCGGCAGCTGACGGCGGCGACTGCGTTAGTGGGCGCCGCAGCCGTCTGGGGAGCAACGTTCCTGGTGGTCAAGGATGCAGTGGCCCACATGCCGGTGTTCGACTTCCTGGCCTGGCGGTTCGCTCTAGCCGCCGGGCTGCTCTTCGCCGCCCGCCCCCGCGCGGTGCGTGGCCTCCGCGCCAAGGGCGTGCGCCACGGAGTGCTGCTCGGCGTGGTGCTCGGCCTGGCCTATGCCACCCAGGCGATCGGTCTCGAGCACACCCCGGCGGCCGTATCAGGCTTTCTCACCGGCCTGTTCGTGGTGTTCACTCCGGTGCTGTCATGGCTGCTGCTGCGCCGACGGCTGGCTCCGTCGTCGTGGCTTGCTGTTCTGCTCGCGGGCGGCGGTCTGGCCCTCATCACCCTCGGCGGGTTCGCTCTAGGTGCGGGCGAGTTCCTCACGCTGGCCTGCGCGGTGCTATTCGGGCTCCAGATCGTCGGCATTGGCGAGTGGTCCGCGGGACATGACTCCTTCGCCCTTACGACCGTGCAGCTCGCGACCGTGGCGGCGCTCTGGACGAGCGCCGCGCTGGCAACCGGCCAGCTCAGCGTCCCGGACACCAGCAGCGATTGGCGAGCCATCGCGATCACCGCCGTGCTGGCATCCGCCCTCGCCTACACCATCCAGACCTGGGCCCAAACCCGGCTCTCGGCCACACAGGCGGCGGTGATCCTCACGACCGAACCCATGTTCGCGGCCGTCTTCGCGGTCGCCCTTGGCGGAGAGACGCTCGGCCTGCCCGCGATCGCGGGGGGAATACTGGTGGTGGCCGCCATGTGCCTCATCCAGCTCCGGACGCCGGGGGACCCGCAAGCGACGCTCGCGGCAGCATCAGGCGCGGCGTCACAGCCCTGTGCCGCGTCCCTGGGAGCCTCCGCCGGGCCAGCCTTGTGCTCGCGCCAACCTGGCGCCGACCGCCTCACCATCTGACGATCACACCGGCCAGGTCTGCCGGTGATAGGCCATGTCCCAGAACATCCACTCGTAGCGGCTCGTCACCCGAAAGTGGCGGCGCACCTGCTCGCGCTCTCGCGGACTCAGGTCGGCGCTCAGCTTGTCGGCGGCCGCGATGACATCGCGCGCGTCGCTGCCATACTCGTCGCCGCTGTAGGTGTCGATCCATCGCTGGTAGCGCGGGTTGGGCGAACCCCGCTCGAGCAGGTGCTTGCCAACCTCCCAGTAGATCCAGTAGCAGGGCAGCAAGGCGCCGACGCCTTCGCCGTAAGATCCGTTGGCGGTCGTCGCCAGCAGATAGCTGGTATAGGCGAGCGTTGTCGGAGCCTCCTCGGTCGCTTCCACGGCCGCGGGATCCAGGTCGAGGTCGGCCATCAGTGACTGGTGCAAGCTCATCTCGGCGGTGACAATGCCCGCCGCGTGACGAGCGAACATCTCCGTGCTAGCAGTGTCGGGGGCACGGCTGGCCACCAGGGCCAGCGCCTGCGCATACCGGCGCAGGAATAGGACGTCCTGGACCACGTAGAAGGCGAACGACTCGGGCGACAGCACTCCGCCGGTGAGCCCGGTCAGAAACGGATGAGCCAGGATCGCTTCGTAGATGTCAGCCACGTCCTGCCACAGCCCGGAGGTGAAATTGTCACTCATCGCGCTGCTCCTTCGCGGTCAGGGACCTGCCGGCCTGGCCGGCAGGAGCCGATCTTTTAGCTCGCTTGGATGCCAGGCTCCTATCAACTGGCGGCTAGCCAGCGCCACTAATCGCCAGGGCGATTGCGGCAATGTCGGCGGGGCGGACCCGGCAGCACCCGCCGACGATCCTGGCTCCCTGGGCCGCCCACTCCCGAGGCTGGCCGACGGCGTACTGCGGCCGGCCGGCCCAGGTCCGCCGCCGCGCGTCCCAGTTCTCGCCGCTGTTCGGGTAGACGATCACGGGCTTGCCGGTGACCTCGATCGCGGTGACGATAGCCGGCGGCACGTCGGCCGGGGCGCAGCAGTTAACGCCTATCGCCACGACCTCTGGCACGTCCCTGGCAACCGCGAACGCCTCGGCAATCGGCTGCCCCGCGCGGGTGCGTTCGCCTTCAATGCTGTACGTCAGCCAGGCGGGAATCCCCAGGCCACGGATGGATGCGATGAGCGCCTCGGCCTCATCGACGTCGGGGACTGTCTCCAGGGCCAGCACGTCCGGGCCTGCCTCAGCCAGTACTTCCAGGCGGGGCCGGTGCCATGCGACCAGCGCCGCGACGCTCAGGCCGTAACGGCCTCGGTACTCCGATCCGTCGGCCAGGGTAGCGCCGTACGGGCCGATCGAAGCGGCTACCCACCTCCTCATCTGGTCAGCGGCCACCTCGGCGCGCGCGGCTTGCGCCAGCTCGACGCTGCGCCGCAGCAGTCGCGCGGCATCGTCTCGGCCCACGCCGCGCGCCGCGAACCCGTCGAATGACGCCTGATAGCTCGCGGTCGTCGCGATTACCGCCCCGGCACGGAAGAACGCCACGTGGGCGGCGGCGATCTCCGCGGGCGCATCCACCAGCAGGCGCGCCGACCACAGCGAGTCCGACAGATCGTGCCCGCGCGCCTCTAGCTCGGTCGCCAGGCCGCCATCGGTCACCAGCACGCCGCCATCCGGTTCGAGGAAGCTCACCGCGTCACTCTAGGCCTGACGGCCAGTACCTTTCCCGGGCGCTCCGCCGTCACCGGGCGACCCTTGGGGCGCTCGCAGAAGATGGGAGGCTGGGCGCATGACGGACTTTCGACCCAGCGCCGCCTACACCTCGTACGCGGTAACCGATTTCGCGGTAACTCGTGACTTCTATGAGGCGAAGCTCGGCTGCATTCCGGTCCGCGAGTGGGATAGGGCTGACGGCCAGGGTGTCTACTACCAGCTCGGCCAGGTGCCGGTCGCGGAGATCCTGGCTGCGGCTCGCGACCAGACTCCCCTGGTCCCGCCGGTCGTGGGGTCCTTCTCCATCGTGGTGATCGTCCCCGACGCCTACCGCGCGCATGAGGAACTCGCAGCCCGCGGTCTTACGGTGACGATCCCGCCGGTGACTGAGCCCTGGGGCAGCTACTTCGGCGTGGACGACCCAGATGGCGTTCCCCTCTACTTCGTCGAGCAGGCTAACTGTGCGTAGCGCCTCCTGGCGCGGCCCGCGCGAGAGTCACCCTCCGGAGTCAGTACGCCTCCGGCTAACGTGGGCGGAGCATACGACGCAGTTCGCGCACCGCGCCCAGCGGTCTTCATCCCACCCGCGGAGGTCTGAGTCCTCATGAATCCGTACGAGACGCTCAGGTCTGTCCTCCGCTTCCGGTCGATCGAGACCGACCTGGTCCGCCGCCGGCTGGCCCGGACGGCGTCGGTGGAGGACCTGCGAAGAATCGCCAGGAGGCGCCTGCCAGGCGGGGTGTTCGACTACATCGACGGCGCAGCCGAGGACGAGCGAACGCTGACCGCTAACCAGGCGGCCTTCGCCTCGGTCACGTTCCGGCCGCGGGTTCTCCGCGGCGTCGGCGCCGTCGACAGCGGCTCAACCCTGCTGGGGCGCCGGCTGGCCTACCCGCTGGTGCTCGCGCCGACCGGCTTCACCCGCATCGCCGACCCGCAGGGAGAACTCGCCGTCGCGAGGGCAGCAGAACGAGCCGGGCTGCCCTACACGCTGTCAACGCTCAGCACCCGCTCGATCGAGGAGGTCCGGGCGGTCAGCAACGGGCGACTGTGGTTCCAGGTCTATGCATGGCGTGACCGCGCCCTGATCAAGGAGATGATCGACCGGGCGGCCGCAGCCGACTATGAGGCGCTCGTGCTGACGGTCGACTCGGCGGTGCTCGGCCGCCGGGAACGAGACGTGCGGCGCGGGTTCTCCCTTCCCCCGGCCATCGGACTGGGCACGATAGTCGACGGAGCCCTGCACCCGGGCTGGACGCTCGCGTTTGCTCGCAGTGAGCCAATCCGGTTCGCGAACGTCGCCGGCCACGAGGTAGGCGACGGGGCGTCGCCAGTAAGGCTGTCCGACTACGTCAACTCGCAGTTCGACTCCGGCCTGTCCTGGGCTGATGTCGACTGGCTGCGATCCAACTGGAGCGGGCCGATCGTGATCAAGGGAGTCCAGACGACCGAGGATGCGCTGCTCGCCGTCGATGCCGGGGTGACCGCCATCGTCCTGTCCAATCATGGTGGCCGCCAACTCGATGGTGCTCCGGCCACGCTCAGCCTTGTTGGCCCTGTCGCCGACGCTGTCGGCGGCCGGATCGAGATCATCTGCGACGGCGGCGTTCGGCGCGGCAGCGACATCGTCAAGGCCCTGGCGGCCGGCGCCACCGCCGCGATGGCCGGCCGCGCCTACCTCTACGGTCTCGGCGCCGCCGGTGAAGCCGGCGTGGACCAGGTGCTCGAGTGGTTCCGCGCCGACATCGTCCGGACAATGAACCTGCTCGGCGTGCAGGCGATCCCGGACATCAACCGCTCGCTGATTACCCTGCCTCCAGGCTGGCGAGCAGTGGCCTGACCTGCGGTGCGGGTGCCGCCTCGGAGGTCGACGCGGAATGGCCTGCCCGGACGAACGTGAACACCGCCATCGCCGCGATCGGGCCGAAGCCCGCGGGAGCGGCAGCCAACCCCATGTCACAGCTGGCTGGGTCTGGGCCGTCTCGGATAGCAGGACAGGCGCAGGAATCGGGAAGGTGATCGTCGTGCGGGTATTCGTGGCAGGCGGAGCCGGCGTCATCGGGCAGCGGCTGGTGCCGCAGCTCGTGGCCCGCGGCCATCAGGTGACAGCGACGACGACGAGCCCGGCCAAGCTAGGCATACTGGCGCAGCAAGGGGCAGATGCCGTGGTGATGGACGCGCTGGACGCGGCGTCGGTCGGCGAGGCCGTGGCCAAGGCCCAGCCGGACGCGATCGTGCACCAGATGACCGCGATCAGTCACGGTCACGCGGGCAAGCCCGATATGAAGCACTTCGATCGATGGTTCGCGATAACCAACCGGCTGCGCACCGAAGGAACGGATCACCTGCTGGCCGCCGCGGCGGCGACTGGCGTATCCACCGTCGTCGCGCAGGGCTACGCCAGCTGGAACGGCATCCGGGAGGGCGGATGGGTGAAGACCGAGGAGGACCCGCTGGACCTGCTCACGGGGACGTCGGCGAACGCGGGCATGGAGGCCCTGCGCCACCTTGAGGACGTGGTCCTGCAGGCTGGCGGCGCCGTCGTGCGATACGGCTCGCTCTACGGCCCGGGCGCCACTGACGACGAGGTCGAACTCGTCCGCAAGCGCCAGTTCCCGCTGGTCGGGCGCGGCACCGGGTATTGCTCGTGGCTGCATCTGGACGACGCGGCAAGCGCTGCCGTCCTGGCCGTGGAGCAGCACGCAAAGGGCGTGTTCAACATCGTCGACGACGAGCCCGCCCCGGCGAGCGAGTGGCTGCCTTACCTGGCTGCTTGCGCGGGCGCGAAGAAGCCGATGCGCGTCCCCAAGTGGCTGGCCCGGCTGCTGGCCGGGGATCCAGCGGTGATCATGATGACCGAGGGTCGCGGCTTCTCCAACGCGAAGGCCAAGCGGGAACTCAACTGGGAACTACGCTATCCGTCCTGGCGGGACGGCTTCCGGGAGGTCCTGGGTGACCCGCGCTAAGGAGTTCGAGGAGTTGCGCCCGCTGCTGTCCTCGATTGCCTACCGGCTCCTTGGCAGCGTCAGCGAGGCCGAGGACGCGGTCCAGGAGACCTGGCTGCGCTACCAAGACACCGCGACGCAGCCCACGTCGGCCAAGGCCTTCCTCTCGGCCGTGGTGACGCGGATCTCGATCGACGTGCTGCGCTCGGCCCGCCGGCGGCGGGAGGAGTACGTCGGGCCTTGGTTCCCCGAGCCGCTGCTGACCGACCCCTACGAGGATCCGGAACGGTCGGCGGAACTTGCCGACTCGGTATCGATGGCGGCCCTGCTCCTGCTCGAGCGGCTCAGCCCGCTCGAGCGCGCCGTCTTCGTGCTCAGCGACGTCTTCGGTTTTAGCTTTCCGGAGATCGGTTCGGCCGTAGGGCGATCGGAGGCGGCGTGCCGCCAGCTGGCGGTGCGAGCGCGCCGCCACATGGACGCGGGCCGGCCCCGATTCGAGGCCGACCGAACGGAGCGCGAGGCACTGGCCGGGCGGTTCTTTCACGCCTTCAGGGAGGGTGACGTCAACGGGCTGCGCGAGCTCCTGACTGCCGACGTCCTGGTAATCGGCGACGGCGGCGGCAAGGCCCCGCAGTGGACCGGAGGCATCGTCGGCGCCGAAAACGTAGCCAGGGTGCTCGCTGCCATGGCCAAGCCGTTCCCCCGGATCGGCGTCGCGGTGGAGCCGCACAGTCTCAACGGCCAGCCGGGCGCGATCATCCGCGACCGCGACGGCAAGGTCCTCGGCACCTGGTCGCTCGACATCCGCGACGGGCTGATCCAGACGATCCGCGCGCAGCTTAACCCGGATAAGCTCTCGCACGTCGGTCCGGTAGCGGACATCTGGGCGGTCATGCGCGAGGCCACCAAGGCTCGCCGGTCCGCCGACTGACCCCACCCGGGCGGGTGGTGTGCGGGCCAAGGCCAGCTGGCCGGCCTGAAAGATGGCATGAGTGCCAATGGGCGCGGGTATCGGCAGGCAGTGGAGGCCGCGGCCGCCGGCACCGTGCGGGCGGCACCCGCGAAGCCAGACGAGAGGCAGTCATCCTGTGCGTTCCGACATCACGCCCGGCGGCACCTTCCCGGACTACACGCTGCCCGACCAGACCGGCACCGTCCGCACCCTCAGCGAGCTGCAGGGCCGCGACCCGCTGGTCCTGTTGCTCGCCCGCGGCAACTACTGCCCCAAGGAGCACCAGCAGCACCTCGAACTCGCCGCCAACTACCCGAAGATCGCGGTCGCTTACACCCAGGTGGTTACCATCGCCACCGACGACCACCACACGCTGCAGGAATTTCGCGCATCGACCGGAGCCCAGTGGACCTTCCTTTCCGACCCCGGACGAATAATTCAGCATGAACTGGACATCCAGGAGTACACCGACCCCGAGCACGACCCGATGATCCCGCACACACTCGTGCTCAAGCCGGGATTGGTTATCCATCGCATCTACAACGGCTACTGGTTCTGGGGGCGCCCGTCGTTCTACGACCTCTGGCGCGACCTGCGCGAGGTGACGGCCGAGATCCGCCCGGACTGGGACCTGAGCACGCCAGGGCTGCGCGAGGCCTGGAATGCCGGAAATTATGCGCCCTTCCACGGATGGGATCGGCGCTCGCCCGAATCGATGCCGACGTCCTATGAGACATAGCGCAAGGCCGGCAGGCGGATGGGGCTCGTGTCGTCAGCGAACTAGGGGGGTATGAGGCGTGCGCACGGGAGTATGCGAGTTGCTCGGGATCGAACAGCCGATCGTCCAGGCGCCAATGGCTGCGGTTCCGCAACTCGCCGCGGCGGTATCGAACGCAGGCGCGCTCGGCATGCTGACGCTGACCTGGTCCGATGACGCCGGAGCCGTCGTCCGGGAGACCGCGGCGCTGACCACGCGGCCGTTCGGCGGCAACCTCGTTCTCACCGAAGATCATCACCGTCGTCTTGACCAGGCCCTCGACGCCGGCTTGCGGATCGTCTCGTTCATGTGGGGAGATCCCAGCGGCTACGTCGAGCCTGTGCACAACGCCGGCGGAGTCGTTTTGCACACGGTCGGCAGCGCCGACGAAGCACGGCGGGCAGTCGCCTCCGGAGTCGACGTCGTTGTCGCGCAAGGCTGGGAGGCTGGTGGCCATGTGTGGGGCACCATCGCGACGCTGCCACTGGTGCCCGCCGTCGTGGACGCCGTGGCGCCGGTGCCGGTGATCGCGGCCGGCGGGATCGGTGATGCCCGCGGAGTCGCCGCGGTACTCGCCCTGGGCGCCCAGGCCGCGTGGCTGGGCACGCGGTTCCTGCTGGCCGAAGAGATGCCGATCCACGAGGACTACCGGCGCCGACTGATCGCCGCCAACGAGACCGACGCGCAGTGGTACCCCAACCTGTACGAGGTCGGGTGGCCGGATTCTCCGCACCGCGCCCTGCGCAACTCAACGGCCCAGGCCTGGGAGGCCGCGGGACGCCCTCCACTCGCCCACCGCCCAGGAGCAGGCGACGTGATCGGGCACTTCGCCTCCGGCGAGGCCATCGTTCGCTACGAGCCAGCGCCCCCAATGGTCGGGACGACCGGCGAGATCGAAGCACTCTCGATGTGGGCCGGGCAAGACGTCGCGCTCGCAAGGCAGTCACAGTCAGCAGCGCAGATCGTCGCCGAACTCACCGCGGGCCTCTGACGCTTTGGACGGCTGGATCCCGGAACTGACGAGCGCCGCACCATTGTGCGGTACCGGATTGCGGCAAGCCTTCGGTTGGCCTCGGCATCAAATCTTTTGCCTCGTCCTTACTATTTCATAACGGCTGTTTGACCAATAT
>JASHUE010000746.1:0-3432 GCA_030040195.1 Streptosporangiaceae bacterium
CGTCGGCGACGCTGGCACGGGCGATGTCGCCGCTGCGGCGCTGGAGCAGGTAGGCCGGCGCCAGGTCATGAAACCGGCGGTACAAGACCAGCCGCAGGTCGTGCAGGATCCGGAACGACATGACGTGAGTGACGTACATGTCCAGAAATCCCAGCAGCCCAAGCGGCACCACGATGGCCGCGATCACCCAGACCAGCGGCACCAGCCGGGCCGCCGGTGCCCCTGAGATGGCCTTGCCGACGATCACCGCGCCGGTCATGGCGGCTGCGATGGTGGCGGCCTGGATGAGCACGTGCACGACGATCGCGGCCGTGACCCACCAACGGTATGGCCGCAGCAGCGCGGCTACCGGCCGCAGGCTGCGCAGCAGGTGACCGACCGCGCCCCAGCCGCGCCCGTCCTCCCGTCCGGCCGTCTCCTGGCCCGGAGCTGGCTCAGCCTGAGCTGGCGCGACGGTGTCGGTCATGACGTGGCCTGGGCCGCCACCAGCCGGGCGTATCTGCCCTCCTGGCGCAGCAACTGCTGGTGGCTGCCGGTTTCCACGATGCGGCCGTGGTCGAGCACCAGGATCTGGTCCGCGTCCCGGACCGTGGACAGCCGGTGCGCGATCAGCAAGGTAGTGCGGCCTCGGCGCAGCGGCTCCAGGGCGGTGAGGATCGAGGACTCGGCCGCCACGTCGACATTCGACGTGGCCTCATCGAGGATCAGGACCGGCGCATCCTTCAGCAGGGCGCGCGCGATCGCGATGCGCTGCCGCTGACCGCCGGACAGCCGCAGGCCGCGCTCGCCGACGACCGTGCCCAGGCCGGCCGGCAGGGCATCGACAAAACCGAGCGCTCCCGCGGCGGCAAGGGCCGCGCGGAGCCGCTCATCGCCCGCTCCGGGGCAGGCGATGGTCAGGTTGTCCCTGATGGTGGCGTGGAACAGGAACGTGTCCTGCGGGACCACGGCAATGAGCCGGCGGACTGCTGCTGGCTGCAGGCTGGCGATGTCGACGCCGTCAACGCAGATCTGGCCGGCTTGCGGGTCGAAGAACCGCAGCAGCAGCGACGCAATAGTCGTCTTGCCGGCCCCGGACGAGCCGACGATGGCCAGGCTCTCCCCGGCTGCGGCGGTGAAGCTGACCGCGTCGAGTACCTTCTGGCCGTCCCGGTAACCGAAGCTGACGTCCTCGAACGTGACCGCCGGCACCGCGCCGGTGAGCTGCCGGGCAGGGCCCGATGCCCCTTGCGGTGACACCTGCAGGATCTCGAAGGCACGCTCGACCTTCGACATGCCCCACACGGCCGAGTGCATCGCCGCGTGGATCTCGCGTGCGGGCCGGAAGCACTCCGCGGCCAGCAGCAGGATCAGCAGGAGCTGCTGAGTGGTGAGGTCGCCGGCCGCGAGCCGGAACCCGCCGACCGTCAGCCCGGCCGCGACTCCCGCCGCGGCGGCAAATGTCATGATCCCGGTGAAGATGCCGGACACCGATGTCAGCCGGATGGCCGCGTCCCGCACCCGGGCTGAGCGGGCCGCCAGCTCGCGGCCGCGCTCTTCCGCCACGCCGAACATCTTCAGCGTGGTCATGCCCTGGAGATTGTCGACGAACTCGGCCGACAGCGGCCGGTAGCTCTCGGACCAGAACCGCATCCGCGGGCCGAGCGCCCGGTACTCCGCCGACGGGATAAACATCACTGCGGCGGCGAAGACCGCGATGCAGGCGCCGGTGGGCGGGTCAATGGCGATGACCGTCACCACGATCGCCAGCGCGGACAGGGACGCGGCGATGACTTTGGCCAGGAAGAGCCGGAAGTAGGCATCAAGCCGCTCGACGCCGTCCACGAGAACGGCTTCAAGTTCGCCGGAACGTTCCCGGCCCACCCAGCCGGGCCCGAGCGCCAGCATCGTTGCCACCAGGCGGACGCGCAGCCGGGTCGTGATGCGTACCGAGGCCCCGGCCATCGTCGCCCCCTGGACCACGATCGCGCCGGCGCGAATCAGGACCAGGGCGACCGCGGTGCCAACCCACGGCAGTGCCGTGCTCCACCGCCCTGTCTCCAGGACGCTGCCGAGCCCGTAGGCGACCGCAACGCCCTGGCCGACCCGGGTACCGGCGACGATCAGTCCCAGCGCCACCGCTACCGCCAGCGGCGCACGTTCCCGTCCCGCCATGGCCAGTAGCCGTCGGTCAAACGCCCGCGCATGCCCTGACCCCGTCTCGGGGGTCAGACCACCCGGCGCGGGAGCAGCCTTTGCCACGGAAGCAGGCTCCTTCCCAGCTCGCGACGCCACCGCGCGTCTCTGAGCCCGGCGGCCCGCGAACGCGAGTCCCGGGTGATCGGCTTACCTATGCTGTGTGGTGGTGTCGGCGGCCTGGAGGCGGGCGGTCCAGCGTTGTTCGATGTGCGCGTACTTCCAGATCAGGATCGCGCCGACCCAGGTCACAATGAACATGCCGACGATGACGAACCCGGCGGTATTGATGTTGAAGTTGTACATGAACCCCCAGAAGCCGCTGGTCTGGCTGACGCCGTGGATCTCAAGCGGCACCAGGCTGAGGGTCTCGATGCCGCCGATGAAGATGCAGATGGCCACGGAAAGCCCGGTGATGGCCAGGTTGTAGTAGACCTTGCGGATCGGGTTGAAGAAGGCCCAGCCGTAGGCGGCATTCATGAACATCCCGTCGCTGGTGTCCATCAGCGACATGCCCGCGGTGAACAGGATCGGCAGCGCGATGACGGCCTGCCAGGGAATGTGCTCGGAGGCAAGGTAGGCCGTGGTGGTCAGCAGCAGCACCTCGGTCGCGGTGTCGAAGCCCATCCCGAACACGACCCCGACCGGGTACATCTGCCATTCCTTGTTGATGGCGTTCATCCACCGGCCGAAGAACCGGTAGAAGAAACCCCGCTTCTCCAGCTGGGACTCCAGCTCGGCCTCGTTGTACTCCCCGCGCCGCATCGCCTGCCACACCCGGACGATCCCGCCCAGGATGATCAGGTTCAGCAGGGCGATCAGGAACAGGAACGCGGCCGACACGATCGTGCCGAACGTGCCGCCGAAGGACTCCAGCGAGGAGTTGGAGTGCGTGACCGCGGGCAGCACGGTCTTCTCGGCGATGATGATCCCCACGCCCATCGCCACCACGATGGTGGAGTGACCCAGGGAGAAGAAGTAGCCGAACGCGAACGGGCGCGGCTTGTCGGTGCCCTGCCGCAGGTTCATGGCCTTGCGCGTGGTGTTGTCGATCGCCGAGATATGGTCGGCGTCGAACGCGTGCCGCAGCCCGAGCGTGTAGGCGGTCACGCTGAGGCCTATGCCGAACAGCTTGTAGTGCGCGGGCAGCACATAGGCGATGAAGACCGCGAACCCGAGCGCGTGCAGCAGCAGGATCGAGCCATACATGCCGAGCGTGCGGCGGCGCTCGACCGGAGTCATCTTCGAGAAGGACTC
>JASHUE010000747.1:0-3566 GCA_030040195.1 Streptosporangiaceae bacterium
TGAACTCCAGTTTCCGGCCGACCTACAACATGGCCGTCAACCTGGTCGGGCAAGTTGGCCGGGCGCGTGCCGCGAAGCTGCTGGAGTCCTCCTTCGCCCAGTTCCAGGCCGACCGGGGCGTGGTCGGGCTGGCTCAGCAGGCAGCCCGGCTGCGCGAGCAGATCGCCGGCCTGGCGGTCACGTGCGAGCGCGGCGACATCGAGTCCTACGACCAGATCCGGCGGGAACTCGGCGAGTTGGAGCGCGACGAGTCCCAGCAGCGCTCGGCGGCCCGCCGAGCGCAGGCGCTGGCGTCACTTGAGAAGCTGCGCCCTGGCGACATCATCGACGTGCCGGGCGGGCGCCAGGCGGGCGTGGCCGTCGTCCTCCAGCCGGGCGGATCTGGCGACGGGCGACCGCCGCCGCTGGTGCTGACCGCGAACCGCCAGGTGAAACGGCTATCCGTGGCCGACTTCCCGGTGCCAGTCAGCCCGATCGAACGCATCAGGATCCCGCCGTCGTTCAGCCCGCGCTCGCCGGCCGCCCGCCGCGATCTGGCTTCGACCGTCCGCAACCGGCTGGCCGGCCGGGAACTGCCCAGGCCAGCCCGCGACGACCGGCGCGATGAACCGTCGGCGGCCGCGATCGAGGCGCTGCGGCGCCGGCTGCGCAAGCACTCGTGCCACGGCTGCCCGGACATGCAGGTGCACCTGCGCGACCTGGCCAGGCGGGCGAGGCTGGAGAACGAGGCCGACGCACTCGAGCAGCGGGTGTCACGGCGCTCGCATGTGCTGGCCCGCACCTTCGGCCGCGTCTGCGCGGTGCTGGAGGACCTCGGCTACATCTCCGGTGACGAGGTGACCGAGCAAGGCCGTCGGCTGGCCGCGCTGTATGCCGAGCTTGACCTGCTCGCGGCCGAGTGCCTGCGGCGCGGCACCTGGGTCGGCCTTGCCCCCGCGGATCTCGCGGCCTGCGTGTCGGCCCTGACGTTCGAGGCCAGGCGACCCGACGACGCCGGGCCGGTGCGGCTCCCGCACGGCCGCCCGCGCGAGGTGCTGGCCGAGATGACCGGCATCTGGGAGGACCTGTCCGCGGTCGAGGACAGCCACCATCTGTCTTTTCTGCGGCAGCCGGACATGGGCTTCGCCTGGAGCGTGCACGCCTGGGCCCGCGGCACCGACCTGGACAAACTAGTCGGGGACGAGCTGACGGCCGGTGACTTCGTGCGGGCGATGAAGCAGCTCATTGACTTGCTCGGCCAGATCGCTGCGGCCGACGCGAGCGACGTCGGAAAGAAGGCGAGGTCCGCCGTCGACGCACTGCGCCGCGGCGTCGTGGCCTACTCCGGGGTCGAGTAGGGGATCAGGCCGTCGGTTTCGGACGCCGATCGTCACTCATCTCGCTGGGCCGGGTCCTCGTTGGCGCTGGCCGGTCCCTAGCTGGCCGCCGGCGCAAGCACCGGCAGGTCGTAGATCCGGCGGATGCTGCTTCCGAGCCGGGTGATATCCGCGCCGTAGACGTGGATGGAAATGGCCACGCAGTCCCGATGATTGTGGACGCGGTGGATGTCGCCGGGCGGGGCGAAGCCGCTGACCTCACCGACGTCGTTCTGGTTGTGGCCAACCTCCACCAGGTGCTGCTGGTCGGCGTCGAGGGCGTAGAGCTCCTCGTACTCGGCGCCCTGGACGACGCCGAACACGCACCAGGTGACGTGATCATGGACGGGCGTCACCTGGCCGGGGCGCCAGACCATCGCCGTCACGGAGAACGAGCCGTCCGGCTCGACGTGCAGCACGTGGCACCGGTAGTGGTCCGGCTCGCCCGCCCGCTCCTCGTCGGTCAGGATCCCCGGCTCCGGTAGGTGCTTTCGCAGCTCGGCGGCCACGAGTTCGGCGGTCTGCTGCCAGTCAGCGTGCTCACGGGTAGCGGCCCTGATGCCGGCGACCAGGTTCGCAGGACACCGGCTGCGGACCGGCATGATTACCGTCATGGCTGAGCCTCCTGCCGCTCCTCGTAGCGATCTTCCGAGCGGTACTCAGCCTAGGGACCGACCGGGCTCGGGCTCCAATGCCAATAACTCATAGATCCATAGAGGTTAGGTATGAATTACGAAACCCCAGGAGCAGGGGGTTGCGGCTGGCCTGATGCGGCAGGATGCGGCCATGGGGTCGCTGATGCTGCTGGACACCGCCTCGATGTACTTCCGCGCCTTCTACGGCGTGCCCGAGACCATGACCGCGCCCGACGGCATGCCGGTCAACGCGGTCAGAGGCCTCATGGACATGATCGCCAGGCTGGTGCGGGCGCGGCACCCGGCGCGCCTGATCGCCTGCCTGGACAAAGACTGGCGGCCCGCCTTCCGCGTCGCCGCGATTCCGTCCTATAAGGCACACCGGGCGAATCCCGACGGTTCCGAGCAGATTCCGGCCGCGCTGCTGGCGCAGGTCCCCGTGATTTTCGAGGTGCTTGAGGCGGCGGGGGTGGCCATGGCCGGCGCGGCTGGCTACGAGGCCGACGACATCATCGGCACCCTGGCCGCCGCCGCCGGGCAGCCTGTGGAGGTCGTTACCGGGGACCGCGACCTGTTCCAGGTCGTGGACGATGCCCGGCAGGTCTCGGTGGACTACATCGCCAGGGGAGTGGCCAACCTGGAGATCGTGGACGAGGCGGCGGTGGCCGCGAAGTACCACATCCCCGGCCGGTCATATGCAGCATTTGCCGCATTGCGTGGCGACCCAAGCGACGGGCTTCCTGGCGTGGCCGGCGTGGGTGAGAAGACCGCCGCGGCACTCGTCCGCGTGTTCGGCTCGGTCGAGGCCATCGTCGCGGCGCTCGACGCGGGGCATGGCGGCTTCCCGGTGGGCAGCCGGGCCAAGGTCGCCGCCGCCCGGTCGTATCTGGAAGCCTCCGTCCCGGTCGTCGCGGTCGCGATCGACGCCCCGGTCAAGCCGGAAGGCGGCTGGCTGCCCTCGGTGCCGGCCGACCCGGCTAGGTTTGCCGAACTCGACGAGCGGTACGAGCTGGGCTCATCGGCCGGCCGGCTGCTGTCGGCACTGGCGGCGGGGCCTTCCTAGCCGTCGCTGCCCGCTAGCGCGGCGTGACGAAGGGGCGCGCCGGGTCGAGCACCTGCAGAGCCACCACGCAGGTGTCGTCCTCGGCGTGAGTGCTGCCGAGCGCGGCCAGCGCGGTGCCGATGACGAGGTCGGGATCAGTGCTCTGCCCGACCGCCTGCAGCAGGATCTCCAGGCCCTCGTCGACGGCCCGGTCCCGGCGCTCGACCAGCCCGTCGCTGTAGAGCAGCAGCAGGTCGCCCGGCTCGAGCTGGACCGTGGCCGTGGCGTAGCCACGACTGCCCGCGCCGAGCAGGATGCCGTCGGGCTGGGGGAGCGGCCTGGCCCGCAGGCCGCGGATGAGGACCGGCGGCGGGTGGCCGGCCTGGGCCCAGGTCAGCATGCGGCTGGCCGGATCGAAGTAACCGGCTATGACCGACGCCGTGTGCTCATCGTCGACGTGGCGGACCAGGTCGTTCAGCCAGCCGACGAGCTGCTCCGGCGGGGCGCCGGTGATCGACAGGCCGGCCAGGGCGC
>JASHUE010000748.1:0-4496 GCA_030040195.1 Streptosporangiaceae bacterium
CCCGGAGCCAGGTGCGTGCGACCGTAGTACGGGTAGTCGTAGGAACCACCGGCGCTGACCAGCACCGCGCCAACACCCTGGTGCACGATGTCGAGCTTGATCTGCTCGAACGGCCGCTCCACCAGGAACGGGGCGAACGTGTGCGCCACTGGCCGAAGGCCGGTCAGCGCCAGCCCACTGGTCACTCCAATCAGCAATTGCTCGCGGATGCCAAGGTTGATCACGCGGTCGGGGTGCCGGAGCCGGGCGGGCTCGAACGCGCTTGCCCCGATGTCCGCCGTCACCACGGCCAGGCGCGGGTTGCTGTCCAGCAGTTCACTGGTCACTCGCTCAAACCGCTCACGCATCGTGTCCATTGCTGGTCTCCCTCAGTGCCCAGGCTCGATGACGGCGACGACCACGTGCGGCCTGCCCGGATGCGGCGCTGTGAGCGCGGCGGCCAGCGCCTCGTGATCCCGGCCTCCGACGCGGACGGCCGACCAGCCCTCCCGGCTGAACCGCGTCTCCGCTCCCCCTGACCATCCGTACGACGAGCTTGAGTTGTCGACCACGATTACGGTCAGCCGGTCCAGGCCGGTCGCGCCGGCAAACGCGATCGCCTCGTGGTTGGACCCCTCGTCCAGCTCGCCGTCTCCGATCAGTACGAAGACGCGTGCGTTCTCGAGGCCGCGCGCCCGCAGCCCGAGGGCGACGCCCACGCCGATCGGCAGCCCGTGGCCGAGCGAGCCGCTAGCTATCTCGACGCCGCTGATGAGGTTGCGATCGGGGTGGTGCCCGAGGATCGAGCCGAACGTGCCGAACCCCGGCAACTCGCTGAGGTCGATGAAGCCCTTGGCCGCCAGCACCGCGTAGTACGCCTTGGGTGAGTGGCCCTTGGACAACAGGAATCGGTCGCGGTCGTCATCCTCGACGGTATCCGGGCTGACCCGCAGCACCTGGTCATACAGCACCCACAGAACGTCAAGGGTGGAGGCGGCGGAATGGTCGTGCTTCTCGTCGCCGCTCATCGCGGCCATCAGGCCCGGCAAGTCCGCGAAGGAGAACCGCGCGTTGGCTGGTGCATTCGTCATGGTCCCAAGGCTCCAACTTTAAGTGCACTCTAAGTCAAGAACGAATGGGCAATAGGCTGGAAACATGGCCGCTTCCGCGCGAACTCACGTCCTGACGATCTCCGAGCTTTCGGCTCGCAGTGGAGCGGCGCCCTCGGCACTGCGGTTCTACGAGAGCCTCGGCCTGATCAGCGCCAGCAGGACAGCCGGCAATCAGCGCCGGTACCCGCGGCATGTGCTCCGCCGGGTCGCCTTCATCCGCGCGGGCCGACAGCTCGGCCTTGAGCTGCGCGAGATCCAGGCGAGCCTGGACCTGCTGCCCGGCGACCGCGCGCCAACCAAGAAGGAGTGGAGCCGGGCCGCGCGGACCTGGCAGGCCAGGATCGACGCGAAGATCGCCGAGCTGCGGCGCATGTCCGACACGCTCGACGGCTGCATCGGCTGCGGCTGCCTGTCGCTGCGCACGTGCGCGCTGTACAACCCGGATGACTCGGCGGCCGGCCATGGTCAGGGAGCACGGTGGCTGCTCGGCGACGAGTCGCCGGCCGAGAGTCGGGTGTGAATTGTGACGGCCTTCGCCTCAGTGCAACTGGAGGACGACGACCAGCGCCGCGATCGGGATCAGGATCGCCGCCAGCGGCGCCCAGGACCACCGGCTCCTCAGCACTGCGCTCGGGCACCCACGGTCACGAGCCTGCACGGCCAGCCTCCCGAGCTCGGCCGCCATCAGCTGAGCCGCGGCCCTCTTGGCCAGTTCGGCCGCCTCCGCGGGGGCGCGGGAGCTCACCTCGACCCGCCGTGTGCTGAAGAAGCTCCGCTGCATCTGACTGCGCGCCCGAGAACGGCGGCTCGAATACAGCGCCCAGCTGTAGATCGTCTTGGTCTTCTTCGGGGCCGGCCGGTGACACACGATCTCGACCGAGTCACCGAGGAAGATGCCCTCGACCGCCCCCCACGGAGCCCGGTGATTCCGAACCGGATTGAAGACGGTGACGCCCTCATCGTCGGACTCGATCCGCGAGTGCAGGGTCGTGGCGTAGGCGATGCCCGTCACCGCGAGGAGACCGGCGGCCACCTTCAGGACAGTCAGGCCAGGATCGACGATGGCGACGTCGATGAAATTGGCCACCGCGAACGCGACCCAGATCCACCAGAGGACCAGCGGGGTGGAGTGGCGGAACACGACGGTGCTGCCTCTCTTGGCCTTCCACAGCGGTCGAGGCCCGACAGCACCGGCCGGCGTTCCGTACCCGGGTTGAGAGCTCGCTGCCGACTGGCCAGAACTAGCCGACGCGGCGAACACCGGTCGGGCCTGACCGGCAGGCTGGACCGACCCCGCAGGCTGGGTCGGGGCCCCTGCCTGCGCGGTCGCAGCGTCGGTGGCAGAGTCGGCCGGCAGAGCGCTGGCTTCGGGCCGCACAGCCGCGCCGCGCGACAGATCGGGCTCAGATGAGGACACGGGGTGCGCTCCAGTCAGCTGGACTTAGGCCGTCGCATGGACGGCGGGCTCAGGTCCGCCCCGCAGGCGGCATCTCGGGCCATGCCGCGGACGGCGAGCTCAGGGCCGCCTCACGGATGGCAATCGGGGGCCGTCCGGCGGACGGCGGGCTCAGGGCCGCCTCACGGGCAGCTTGACCAAGGCAGTGCCGCGGGCAACAGGCACCCGCGACGCCGCCTTGCGCTTCTACTGTATGCGTACCAGGCCGGGCGATGCCCTACCCGATAAGTGACAAACCACCCCCAGCGACGGGTGTCCGCCCTGGTCGCCGCTGGCGCGGCAGCAGAATTCGCCCACCATATTCATCGTATGTTGATTTGTCGGATCTGTCGGCTAACTGACGGCGCCAGGCCCGCCACTGCCGCCGCATGTTCGGGACCCGCGACGAGGAGAACGTGATAGACAGCACAATCTGGCTGCCGCCGGCAGCGAGGAGATCTTCGCGCCTAAGACTCCGTCCGACCGGAGAGCCCGGCCGACCGGAGAGCCTGACGTAATTCCGCCGTGTCCATCAACGGGCACGATCTCGTACGGCACCAACATCCGTCCGACCGGAGAGCCTGACGTAATTCTGCCGTGTCCATCAACGGGCACGATCTCGTACGGCACCGACATCCTGTAAGTTGTCACACTCCCTGTACGTTCTCGGCTTTTTCGCGGGTGCTTTGACTGGGTATGTACCGCACAACTTGCAGGGAGTGTGACAACTTGCAGGGAGTGTTGACCACTTGCAGGGACACGAGCGCGCGCAGGGACACGAGCGCGCAGGGACACGAGCGCGCGCAAGGGACACCAACGAGGACGGCGCGGCGGTCAGCCAGCATTCGCCAGCCAGGACACGGGGCAGCTCGCGCCGCGGTGGCGGCGAGGTCGCTCGCAACCTGGCCTAACCTGACCGAAGGAAAAACCGTCTACAAGTCATGAGGAACAGGGCTTACCTAGCAGGTTCCGCAATAGCGACAGCCGCCGTCTTGATCGCCGGCTGCGCCGGATCCGCGCCGCGGACGGTCACCCCAAGGGCCAGCCATGCGGCATCACACGCGTCAGGACCGGCCTGCCGCACCTCGCAGTTGCAGTTGACAGCCGGTCCGAGAGTCTCTGAGGCGACGGAGCAGAACACGCTGATACTCGTGTTCCGGAACATCTCGGCGACAGCCTGCGACATGCGGGGTTACCCGCGCGTCGTATTGACTGGCAGCACGGGACGGCGGCTCTCATTCGCCTATCGGTTCGGCGGGGACCAGATGCTCACCAGCGCGGCGCCGGCCCTGGTCCGGTTGCCGCCTGGCGGCTATGCCTATTCGGCCGTGAACAAGAACACTTGCAACAGCTTCGCCCAGACGACTGCGACCCGCGCGGAGGTGACCGCTCCAGGTCAGCGCGAACCGCTTCTGCTGACCCTCCCGCGCTATCCGATCCTGGGTTACTGCGGCGCCGGCGATCCCGGCCACATAATCGACATTGCCCCGGTTGAGCCGACAAGCACGGGCGTGCTGGCCGGCCGGTGAGGCGCTCTCAGGCTAAGACGGCGTCCGCAACCTGGGCCTCGGTGATGCCGGGAACCGCGGTGTCGGCGTCCGGAGCGATGCCGCCACCCGCGATAGCCGTCAGGGCGGTGGCCGCCATGAGCCGGACGCCAAGGCCAATGACCCGCTCATCGACATCGAACACCGCCTGGTGAATGTCGAAGTCCACCGGGGAGCCAGGTGTCCGCGTTCCGAGCCTGGCCAGTGCGCCCGGAATGGACTCCAGGTACCAGGCGAAATCCTCGCCACCCAGGCTCTGCGAGGCCGCCGTGACGGCATCCGGGCCGAGCACCCTGTCGGCAGCCGCCTCGAACATCGCGGTGCACAGCGCGTCATTGACAGTGGGGGGCACGTTGCGCTGATACACGATCTCCGGGACCACACCGTAGGCGCTTGCTACCGACTCCAGCAGCGCCTTGACCA
>JASHUE010000749.1:0-6391 GCA_030040195.1 Streptosporangiaceae bacterium
CGATAGGGCGCCGACTCGCAGGCGTTGACGATGACATCGAGGTCGTCCGGGGAAGCCACCGGCCGAATCCCCGGGCGGAATCGCCGGGTGAAGAAATCATCCCACGAGGTGAAACCGTAGTGCGGCTTCGCCGGGTCGCACACGAAATCCTCGGCGAAATGCGGCATCTTCGCCATGGCCTTCTGGCCGAACCAGCCCGAGTCGGTGCTGTTGAGCACGCGAGCCGAATCGGCAGACCGCAGGAAGAGGCCCCATTCGTTGAGCATCTTCTTGAACTGCTGGTTTACCCGGTCGTTCAGGAACGCGGCGAACCCGGCGTGGGTGCCCATCGCCCAGTCGAGGATGGCGTTGATCGGGAAGCCGACGAGTCCGGTGTCGTCGTATTCCGGGGCGTGGGTCATGATGTGGCTGAAGAGCTTGAGCATATGGTCAACGGTCTTGACCTGAGGCTTGCCGGCCGGCGTCTGCCTGCGGGGCGTCTGCGTCAGCATGAACCCGAACAGCATGTAGATCTCGGGATCCCGCTCGATCAGCTGGCGGAATTCCTCGACCACCGGGACCAGCGGCACGTCACCACGGGCGTCGGCCTTTGCGTTGAGGTCATCAAGCCATTGCCCGAGAACCCGCTGGTCCGATGGAAGCCACTCACCCACCCGGAACGGAGCAGGGGCGGTCATCAGATCTCTCCTTTGCCAGCCGCTCGTCCCCCGCCGGGTGCCCGCGGGCGCCGGCGCGGCCGGGTTGTCCGCCGGTTCGGGGACCTGCCGGGAACGCTTCCGGCGGCCGTTCAGGACAGCATAAAGGGACGATGCAACCAGGAGCGGGCTCGCGCCGTCTTCACTAACGCAAGGTGCGCTCGGGAGGTCGGCAGAATGAGCTGTCAATCAAGACCAGTGATCTCGGCGGCCTGCCTGTTGGCCGGAGCAGGCCTGCTCCTGGCCGGATGCGCCAGTGGACGTAGCGCGGCGCGGGTGGCGGAGTCTGCGCGAGCGCGGGCGAGTGCCGAGTCTGCGATCGGGCAGCAGGCAACCGCCGCGCCGCACACGACGGCATTCGAGCCGATAGCGGCGAGCTTCATCACGCCCGACGCCGGCTGGGCCCTTGGCCACTCCGGCTGTCAGGCCTGCGCCGCGCTGCTGCGCACCTCGGACGGCGGGCTGACGTGGACGACGCTGCCGAATCCGCACGTCACGATAGGGGCGGGCGGAGGGCCGGCCGGATCGGTCAGCAACATCGCCTTCGCCAACGTTGCCGAGGGCTTCCTGTACGGCCCGGCCTTGCTAGCGACCCGCAACGGGGGGCGAACCTGGACCCGGCTGGCACTGCCCGCAGTGCAGGGCCTGGTCATCGGTGGCGGGTACGCATACGCGGTAACCGGGCCTGCATACGGCCGATCGGCCGGCATCTGGCGGACCGCGATCGGCTCACATCGGTGGATGCGCCTGCCGCTGCCAAGCGGCATGATGCCCGTGCCGGCGGGCGCCAACTTTGCCGGACTGACGCTGTATGCCGAGGGCCGCACGCTCGCGCTGCTTCAGACCGGTGACACCAGCGTGGAAGAGCCCCCGGGCTGGACGGGGCGCCTGTGGGCGAGCACGAGCGACGGCGAGCACTGGCAGGCACGAACGGTGCCGTGCAAAGCCCCCGACGGCGGCGGAGCTTCGGTGATGAGCATCGCCCTGGGCCACCCCGACGCCTGGCTGCTCGACTGCTACAACAACGAGCAGTCCTCGCAGCAGCAGAACACGCAGCACCTGCTCTACGGGAGCGTCAACGCCGGGCGGTCCTGGGTGCGTCTACCTGACCCGACCAGCGGCAACCTGCCCGAGCTGCTGGCCGACAACGGCGCGGGTCACGCGTTCCTCGCCACCGAAGGCGCCGCCGACTTCATGACGGGCACCCTCGACCATGGCCTGCACTGGCGCGTGCGGATCATGGATGGCGGATCGTTCTCCGGCTGGGCCGATCTCGGCTTCGTCACTCCCGACGTCGGCTTTGTCGTAGGACCGGCCAACGCGTTCTCCGCGGCGGTCCCCGGCGGCCTGTACCGGACCGAGAACGGGGGCAGGACCTGGAAGCTGCTGCGCGTGTAGCAACCTCACAAGCGCTGGGCCGTGTGGAGCCGGTCCAGCATCCGCGCGATATCGCTGGGTGAAACGATGCCGACGAGACTCCCGTCGCGGAACACCAGCGCGCGCTGATCGGCGCACGCGGTGAGCCGCGGGATCAGGTCAGCCACGGAGTCGTCAGGTGACGCGGTGGCGACGTCGCTGAGCGGGCAGGCTATGTCGGCCAGCACGGTCTCTTGCCGCCGCGCGGCAGGCACCTGCTTGATCCGGTTGAAGGTCACCAGCCCCGTCACCTTGTCCTGGTTGTCGTTCGTGATCGGGAAGCTCTGGTGCCGCAGGCGGAAGAGGTAGCCGTCCAGGAAGGAACCGACCGACATCGACCCGGGCACCGTGATCGGCTGAGGCGTCATGATCTGGCCGACTCGGATGCCGCGCAACTCGCCCGTTACCACGGCCTGCCGGGCCTCAGCCGTGGCGCCGCTGGTGATGAACCAGCCGATCAGGGCGATCCACACCCAGCTGAAGTTCTCCGTGGCGAAAAATGCGTAAAGCCCGCCCGCTATGAAGACCCAGCCCAGCACCTGGCCGGCCCGGCTGGCCCAGATAGTGGCCCTGACCCGGTCCCCGGTGCGCCACCACACCACCGCGCGCAGCAGCCTGCCGCCGTCCAGCGGCGCCGCCGGGATGATATTGAAGACGGCGAGGGCAAGGTTGGTGAAACCAAGGTAGGCGAGCGAGGTCAGCAGGACCCCTGGCAGGCTGGCCCGTGCCGGGCTTGTGCCCGCCACCAGGGCCGCCGCGCCAGCGAAGACTCCGCCAAGGAGCAGGCTGGTCAGCGGGCCGACGCCCGCGATCGCCACCTCCGCTGACGGACTGGGTACGTCCCCGCTGAGCTGCGAGATCCCGCCAAAGAGAAACAACGTGATGCTCTCCACCCTCAGCCGGTAATGGCGCGCCACCAGGGAGTGGGCTAGCTCATGCGCGAGCAGCGAGGCGAAGAAGACCATCGTGGTGAGGACGCTGGCGAGCGCGTAGGTCAGCGCGCTCTGGCGTGGATTGGCTGACGGGAACTGCAATGTCCCAAGGCCGACCGCGATCAGGCCGAATATGATCGCGACGCTCCAGTTGGTAGCGATCCGGATGCCACGGATGCTGCCGAGCTGCACAGTCCCGCCGGGTAGAGCCCGCCGCTCGGCTGACTGGTGCTCGCGTCCTCCATCTCCGGGTTCCGTCACAGCTGTCACTTACACGCTCCGGGCACCCGTGGTCAACTCCGGAAACCGCCTGCTTGCTCGCCGCCGCGGACCTACAGGTTGGGGAACGAGACGTCGGGGTTGTGCTCGGACAGTACCGACGGGGGCCCGATCAGGGTCGTGTCCGGTTCTCCGATAACGTCCTCGTCCTTGCCGGCGTAATCGAACTTCCTCAGGACGTGCTTGATCGCCTCCAGCCTGGCGCGCTTCTTGTCGTTGCTTCTGACCACCGTCCAGGGCGCCTCCGCGGTGTCGGTGTAGTGGAACATCGCCTCCTTGGCATCGGTGTACGCGTCCCACTTGTCCAGCGACTCAATGTCCATCGGGCTGAGCTTCCACTGCCGGACCGGATCGACCCGGCGGATGATGAACCGAGTGCGCTGCTCGGAGCGCGTCACCGAGAACCAGAACTTCGTCAGGTGCAGCCCGGAGCGGACCAGCATGTGCTCGAACTCCGGCGCCTCCCGCATGAACTCCCAGTACTCCTCCTCGGTGCAAAACCCCATCACCCGCTCCACCCCGGCGCGGTTGTACCAGGAACGGTCGAACATGACGATCTCGCCGGCGGCCGGCAGATGGGGAGCGTAACGCTGGAAGTACCACTGGGTCTGCTCCCGCTCGGTCGGCCTGGTCAGCGCGACCACGGTCGCGCCACGCGGATTCAGGTGCTCGGTGAACCGCTTGATCGTGCCGCCCTTGCCGGCCGCGTCGCGGCCCTCAAACACGATCACGATGTGCTCGCCGACGGACTTCACCCAGTTCTGCAGCTTGACCAGCTCGATCTGGAGCGGGCGCTTGAGGTACTCATATTCGTCCCGCGTCATCTTCTCCGGGTACGGGTAGTCCTCGCGCCACGTGTCGACCACGCGGCCATCCGGCCAGCGCAGAACCGGGTCGTCGTGCTCGTCATCGTCGTCGACCCGCAGGCCGGCGATCAGGACGGGATCGGACGCCCAGTCCTCCGGCAGCGCATTGAACCCAAGTGATTGACTGGTCACGTCACTAGCAGAGCATCTCCCCGGCCCGTGACCAAGGCAGGTCGCCGGCTGTTCAGGTCATATCCAGGCTGAGCAGGTCCGCCGCGGCGGGCAGCCGTGCGCGCGAGGTGTCGACGAGAATGGGGGCACCTGGCCGGGCATCCAGCGCGCCGGGCTGCTCGCCGTCCGCGGGCTGCAGCGCGTGGTTCAGCACCTCCACGAACGCGTCCGGACGGTCGACCTGCAGGTAATGGTTGGCGTCCGGGATGAAGTACAGCCGATTGCCGCCCGGCTTTCGCATCAGGTACTCGTTCCACACATAGCTGGCCACCCGCGGCGGCGACACCGTGTCGTACAGGCCCCAGATCACGGTGACGGGGAAGGGCACCTGCGCAAGTGCGCCCAGCCACGCTTGCTCATCGGTCGCTCGCTCGATCAGGTACTGAATCGTCTCGTGCAGGACCTTGATGCCGTCGCCGTAGTCGAAAATGACCGACAAAGCCTGGACCTCGGCATCCTCGGCCGTGCGCGGCGGGGTGAACGTGCTCGCGCCCAGCCCGGCGGCCAGGTCTGCTGCAGTCAGCGCGGCCGCGACCTGCGGCCACGACCGCTGGTCCAGGATCCGCCGCTGCGCCGCCGTCAGGTTGGATAGCGGCAGGAAGATGTTGCCGTTCGACAGCACCAAGTGCTCCAGCCGTGTCGCCGACCGGCCTTGTGCGCACCGTGCAGCGTGCAGAAGCGCGACGCTATCGCCGCGATCGTGGGCCACGATCACGCCAGCATCGGCGCCGATGATCTCGGCCAGGTAGAACTCGATCAGCTCCTCATCGCGCGCCAGGCTGTACCCCCACCCCTGCGGCTTGTCCGAGAAACCGTAACCGGGGAAGTCCAGCGCGCAGACCCGGAAGCCCTCGCTCAGCGGGCTGGCCACGCCGGACCAGTCGAAGCTGCTGGTGGGCCAGCCGTGGATGAGCAGCAGCACCGGCGCCCGCGGGTCGCCGATCTCGACGTGGAAGACCTCAACCGGCGATGCGTCCCCGCCCGCCGGCCGCCAGGAAAAGTACGTGCCACGACTGCGCCACTGGTCAGCTCGCGGCGAGCGCATGGCTGCGTTCCTCCTTGGCACAGACTGCCTGGCCCGGTATGGGCATCGGGCCCGGCCGGCCGGTCACCAGGGCGGCACTCGACCATCGCAGTTTCCCAGCCCGCCCGTACGCCGAGGGCAACTTCGGCTAACTGGCGCGGAAGCGCGCCACGAAACGGCGCTGCCTGAACGTCTCGACCGCGCGCCAGTTGTAGTGTTCGCGCACGTAGGAGACGGCCCGACCGGGCGGCACTCCGTCGATGATCGCGAGGCAGGCAAGCGCCGTACCGGTCCGTCCGCGGCCAGCGAGGCACGCGACCTCGACCCGGTCGGTGGCCGCCCGCCGCCACACCTCGGTGAGCATCGGCAGCACCTGGTCACGATCGGCGGGGAGCCCGAAGTCTGGCTACCGCAGCCAGCGCGACTCCCACGGGACGGCCGGCGGCTCGTCGCCCAGCAGGTACAGTCCCATGGCCGGGACCGGCCCGGGCGGGAGCGGCCTGGCCACGCCACGCCCGCGCACCAGCCTGCCGGATGGCAGCTGCAGCACTCCGGGCGTGCCTGGTTCCCAGAGGCCGTTCACACGGGCATCGTAGCGAGGCGGGACACCTCTCTTCGATTGGCTCGCACCGTGATGGGATGAGGGTGTGAATCCTGCCGCAGGGCGATCGGCCGCATTAGCCGACCGGGACAGCGCAGGTCTGGTGTTCGTCGGCGAGATGTACGGCGTTCAGCTTGACCAGCTGGCCGCCCTGCTTGGACTCGCCGACCGGCAGGCGCGGGCGTTAGCCGCCAGCTGGTCCGGCCGCAGGCTGGCCGACTCGGCCATCCTCGGGCCCGGCCCGCCATGGGTGTGGCTGACCAGGACCGGGCTGCGGGCTTGCGGGCTTCGCTACGCGGCCGCGCCGCCGGCACTGCCGCGGCTCGGGCACATCCGCGCGACCACCGCGGTGCGGCTCGCGCTGCAGGCCGCACCGGGATTCGCGGCCGGTGGCGCCCACTGGCGCA
>JASHUE010000750.1:0-3298 GCA_030040195.1 Streptosporangiaceae bacterium
CGACCGACGGTCCTGACCGGCCAGGCACACCCAGGGCCGTGGCCGGCCAGCGGCCCGACCTAGGGGCGTATGCCGGCTAGTTTCCGCCCGGCACTGCGATCGTCGCGGTGCCGGGCGGTGCCATGTCCGGCGACTGTCCGACGGTCTCGAGCACCCTGCCCTCTACCATGTCCGGCCATGTTTCCCGTCCGCGGAGGGTGTGACAAGCGCCACGTCACAGGGGTGATCCGGAACAAAAAGCTGGGTCTTGATTATTTATCAAGAGGACCACCCACACCGGCGAGCGCATCTAGGCTCGCACGCATGATGTCCCGATATCGATCAGGTCATCCGCCTAGGCGCTGGTAAGGCTCAGCCGGGAAGCTTACTCGAACGAGGGGACCCCTCTTGTCTTCCATGACGCATCTGCGTACTCGGGTCACGGCTATCGGCGCGGTAATCGTTTTGCTCCTCATCGCGGGCATCTGGATCGCGCTGACGCACGCCTCGGCCACGCCGACGGCGGCCGGGAAGTCTCAGACCGACGCCACGGCAAGCAAGAGCGCTGCATCCGCCGCGTCGCTGCAGGTGACGTCCGTCACTCCCGCCGGCCACGCGACCGGAGTGAACGGCACCAGCGACGTCGCGGTCGACTTCTCCGCGCCGCTGGCCGCAAACTCGCCGCTGCCCTCGATCACGCCGCACATCGCGGGTACGTGGCAGGGCCAGGGGACAAGCGCACTGCGGTTCGTCCCGGCTAGCGGCTTCACGATGCACACCGGGGTCACCGTGGACATTCCCGGCGGCCCGTCGGGCGTCAGGTCCGCGTCTGGCGGCGAGCTGGCCTCGACGGTCAAGTACAGGTACGAGACCGGTGCGTACTCGGCTGTCCGGCTGGACGAGCTCCTCGCCCAGCTCGGCTACCTCCCGCTGAACTGGACGCCGACGGTCGCCGCGACCGTTCCGGCGGCCTCGGACGCGGCCGGGCAGCTTTCCGCCGCGTATAACCCGCCGGCTGGCCAGTTCACCTGGAAGTCGGGCTACCCGAGCACGCTCAGGAAGTTCTGGGTGGGCGGCACCACCTCGGGCCTGATCCTCAAGGGCGCGGTCATGGCGTTCGAGGAGAACAACGGGCTGACCGTCGACGGCGTCGCCGGGCCGGAGGTCTGGAGCAGCCTGCTCAAGGACGTCGCCAGCAACCACGCCAACCCGAACGGCTACACCTACGCCATCGCCAGCGAAAACGACCCCGAGACGCTGACGATCTGGCACAACGGCCAGGAGGTGCTGCACACGCTGACCAACACCGGCATCCCGCAGTCGCCGACGACGCTCGGCACGTCGCCGGTCTACCTGAAGTACTACACGCAGATCATGCGCGGGAAGAACCCGGACGGCACCAAGTACGCCGACCGCGTGTACTACGTTTCGTACTTCCGCAACGGCGAGGCCGTGCACTACTACGACCGGGCCTCCTACGGCTTCCCGCAGAGCCTGGGCTGCGTCGAGCTGCCCTGGAACGAGGCCAAGGCGGCGTGGCCGTACCTCACCTACGGCAGCCTGGTCACCGTCCAGCGGGGATCGCTCACCCCGAGCAGCAGCCCCTCTGACCCGACGGTCTAGGACCCAGACAACGAAGCGCCGGACCGGCGGCGCAGCGCTTAGGAGCGCCGCCGGGCCGGCGCTTTCGCGTGCGGGCAGGCCGGCGTCGATAGCATCAAGGCACCGGGGCCACCGCGATCATTAAGATCACGCCCGCAGGGCCCTGCATGACGCGAAGGAGCAAGCCGTGCCTGCCGACAAACTTCACATCACGATCGCTGGGGGCGAGAACGTGGTGGAAGAGGGCACGACGGTCGGACAGTTGCTAGCCGGCGCCGACAACAGTCCGATCGCCGCCAGGGTCAACGGCGAGCTTCGGGACCTCACCTACCAGCTTGCCGACCACGACAAGGTTGAGCCGGTCACCATCGACTCAAACGATGGCCTGAACATCCTGCGCCACTCCACCGCTCACGTCATGGCCCAGGCCGTCCAGGACTTGTTCCCCGAGGCCAAGCTCGGCATCGGGCCGCCGATCGAGAGCGGCTTCTACTACGACTTCGAGGTAGATGCCGCATTCACGCCCGATGACCTCAAGAAGATCGAGCAGAAAATGCGGCAGATCGTGAAGCAGGGACAGTTGTTCAGCCGCCGCCCTGTCAGCGATGACGACGCCCGCGCCGAACTCGCGGCAGAGCCCTACAAGCTCGAGCTGGTCGGCCTCAAGGGCACGGTCGCCGGGGGCCCGCCAGACGCGGGTTACATCGAGGCAGGCTACGGCGACTCGGGCGAATCGGTTGAGGTCGGCGGCACCGAGCTCACCATCTACGACAACCTCGATCCCGGCACCCGCGAGGTCTGCTGGAAGGACCTGTGCCGTGGCCCGCACCTGCCGTCGACCAAGTACATCCCCGCCTTCAAGCTGATGCGCTCCGGCGGTGCGTACTGGCGCGGCAGCGAGCAGAACCCGCAGCTGCAGCGGATCTACGGCACCGCCTGGCCGTCCCGCGACGCCCAGGACGAGTACCTGAAGCTGCTCGAGGAGGCCGAGAAGCGCGATCACCGCAAGCTCGGGGCCGAACTCGACCTGTTCTCGTTCCCGACCGAGATCGGCAGCGGCCTGCCGGTGTTCCACCCCAAGGGCGGGGTGATCCGCAAGGCGCTTGAGGACTACTCGCGCAAGCGGCACGAGGAGGCGGGCTACGAGTTCGTCTACACCCCGCACATCACCAAGTCGAACCTGTTCGAGACCTCAGGCCACCTGCAGTGGTACGCCGAGGGGATGTACCCGCCCATGGAGATGGAGGGCGCGCGGTACTACCTCAAGCCGATGAACTGCCCGATGCACATGCTGATCTACGCATCGCGCGGGCGGTCCTACCGCGAGTTGCCGCTGCGGCTGTTTGAGTTCGGCACCGTCTACCGGTACGAAAAGTCCGGTGTCGTGCACGGCCTCACCAGGGCGCGCGGCTTCACCCAGGACGATTCGCACATCTTCTGCACGCCCGAGCAACTCCAGGAGGAGCTTGCCAGCCTGCTCGACTTTGTCGTCGGCCTGCTGCGCGACTACGGCCTGACCGAGTTCGAGGCTGAGCTATCGACCCGGCCGGAGAAGTTTGTCGGCGAGATCGCCGACTGGGACAAGGCCGAGGCCGCGCTGAAGTACGCCCTCGACAAGTCCGGGCTGCCGTACGTAATTGCCGAGGGTGAGGGCGCGTTCTACGCGCCGAAGATCGACGTGCATGTCAAGGACGCGATCGGCCGGCGCTGGCAGTTG
>JASHUE010000751.1:0-3132 GCA_030040195.1 Streptosporangiaceae bacterium
CGCGCTCGCCGGGCAGATAGCGACCGCTGCACGCTCCGGGCAGCGCGGTCAGCGCCCTGCAGGTACCGTCGGGCCAGATCTCCGTGATCTGGGTAGACCCGGAGTCGTCGCTCCCGGCCAGGACCCGCCCCTCATCGTCGAGGTCAAATGCCTGGTAAAGACGGACGTTGAGGAGCTGAGCCAGATCGAGAGCCATAGCCGTACATTCTCACATCTGGCGGGAATGTAACGTGTCCGCCCGAACCGGTCCTTCCGGTCAGGTGGCGCCCTGGCGAGGGCCGCTCGGCCGGCGAAGCCGATCGCGCACCCACAACACGCCGCCCGGCAGGAACGAACCGAGTACCCCGCACGTCGCTCCGATGAGAGCGACCATGCCCGCGTGGCCGCCACCCACGTGACTGCCCGCCCAGCCGCCGAGGGCCGCGCAGGCTGCGACGGCAAGGACAATCCACCCCGCGATTCGCTGCCGTTGCACACCGACATCCTGGCATCTACCGGTGCGGCACGCACCTTCGGCCCTGGCGCGTGACGTCTAGGCTGGCTCCATGACTCCCCCCGACCCACAGAGCGACGCCATCGCAGCCGCGCGCACGCTCCTCGACCGGCACCCGCTGATCGACGGGCACAACGACCTTCCCTGGGCGCTCCGGGAGGCAGGCTCCCTCGACCCGGCCAAGACGGACATCTCCGCGCCGGTGGAGTTCACCCACACCGATCTGCCGCGCCTGCGCGCCGGCGGGGTGGGAGCCCAGTTCTGGTCCGTGTACGTCCCGGCCGAGTTGCAGGGCGAGGCGGCGGTCACAACGACGCTCGAGCAGATTGACCTGGTCCGAGGGCTGATTGCCCGGTATCCGGATACTCTCGAGCTCGCGCTGACCTCGGAGGACCTCGAGCGGATCACGGCGGACGGCCGGCTGGCATCGCTCATCGGAGCCGAGGGCGGGCACTCGATCGCGTCCTCGATGGGCGCCTTGCGATCGCTGTACCGGCTGGGCGTGCGCTACATGACGCTCACCCACAACCTGAACCTGCCCTGGGCCGACTCGGCGACCGACACCCCGGCCGCCGGCGGCCTGACCGACTTCGGCCGCGAGGTCGTCAGGGAAATGCAGCGGCTTGGCATGCTCGTGGACCTGTCGCATGTAGCCGCCACCACCATGAGCGACGCCCTGGACGTGGCCGAGGCGCCGGTGATCTTCTCCCACTCGTCGGCCCGCGCGGTCTGCGATCACCCGAGGAACGTGCCCGACGGGATCCTGACCCGGCTGGCAGGCAACGGCGGTGTGTGCATGATCACATTCGTCCCCGCCTTCGTCTCGCAGGCCTGCCGGGACTGGGAGCGTCAGCTGGCCGATGAGATGCAACGGCGCGGGCTTGACCACCGCGATATCTCGGCCAGGAAGCGGTTGCGGAGCGAGTGGCTGATCGACCACCCGCGCCCGCGGGCCACGCTGCAGGACGTCGTCGCCCACGCCGAGCACGTGCGGGAGGTCGCCGGTATCGACCACATCGGAATCGGCGGCGACTACGACGGCGTGGACCTCCTGCCAGACGGCCTGGAAGACGTGTCGTGCTACCCCGCCCTCATCGCGGCGCTGCGCGGTGTCGGCTGGTCGGATCAGGACTGCGGCAAGCTGGCGAACGGCAACCTGATCCGGGTACTGCGCGACGCCGAGACCGCCGCCGGGCTGATCCAGGCCAGCCGACCGCCGTCGGCGGCGCGAATCGAGGACTTGGACCTGCCCGTTCTGGCCGAGGAGGAAGCCAGCTAGCCGACGCCAGCCGCGGCATCATCACCCCGTCGGCTCAGCTGAAATGCGTCTTGGGTCGGTCCTGCCGCTCTCCGTTGATGAACACATCCACCCTCTCGTCGTAGAAGGCGGCGAGTCCGGCGACCTTCTGGCTCTCCGGCAGCGGTGTCCGGTAGATCTAGACAATGTCCTTGTGCAGCCCGCTGCCAGCATCGACCGACCAGTAGCTGGCCGTCCCCTTGTACGGGCAGCTGGTCTGGGTGGCTGACGGGCGCAGCAGATCGGTCCTGATGTCGGTGAGCGGCAGGTAGTAGCGCGGCGGCAGCCCGGTCTCGAACAAAATCCGGGGGTTGCGGGAGTCCGCGACGGTCACGCCGTCGATCTCGACCCGGACGTGCCGCGAGCTGTTGAGGATGTCGACCCTGGTGTACGGATTGCGCGGGTGTACGTAGACCGGCTCATCTTCCTCGAGCCACTCGGTCATCGCCTTCCAGTCGAGCCTCACGCAGTCTCGCAACCGGGGATCGGGCGCCGCCGGGTACCGGCGCGCGGCATTGTCGGCGGTCGCGGTGGCGACCTTGACGGTGAGGACATCGGCATGCCCGAGGCCAGCCCCGGAGCCCGTGCCGACCGGGATCAGCTCGGCCCGGATATCAGCGGACGGTAGGTAGTAGGCGGGGTAGTAGGGGTTTTCCCAGACCAGCAGCGCCTCGGTGGTGTCGGCGACTAGTTCGCCAGCCAGCAACACGCGGATTCGCTTGCGGGTGGGCTCGACCTTGATCTCGGTCGCCTGGGCTGCAGTCATCGTTCGGCCTCCGGATGGGTTGGCGGATTACGACAAATGGCGGCGGAGCCGCCGAGACGGCCGCTTGCTGGGAGCGGCTTCGTTCCCCTCCTGGTGACCGGCCGCCAGCGCCCGCCTTTCCTGCAAAGCTCGGCGGGGCGCCCAGATGTTCCCGTGACTCGCGACGGGTAGCGTCAAGTCATGCGACTAGGCGTGCTCGACGTGGGATCGAACACCGTCCACCTGCTGGTGGTCGACGCCCATCAGGGTGGCCGGCCAATCCCCGCGTTCTCGCACAAAGCCGAGCTGCGACTGGGGCAGAACCTCGATGCCGACAACCGGCTGACCGACGACTGCGCGCAGCGGCTGCGGGAGTTCGTGCTCGAGGCGCTGCAGATCGCCGAGGACAAGGGCGTGCACGAGCTGCTGGCCTTCGCCACGTCCGCGGTCAGGGACGCGGCCAACGGCGACGAACTGCTGGCCTGGATCGAGTCGGAGACGGGCGTCAGCATCCGGGTTCTTCCCGGCTCCGACGAGGCGCGGCTGACGTTCCTGGCGGCTCGCCGCTGGTTCGGCTGGTCCTCGGGACGCCTGCTG
>JASHUE010000752.1:0-3091 GCA_030040195.1 Streptosporangiaceae bacterium
TGCACCGCGGTCGGCTCCTCTACTGGCGCCCTGGCGGAGCGGTGGAACGGCAACAGCTGGCGGATCCAGCCCACCGCTACGCCCAAGGGCGCCGTTAGCCCTCAGCTCTTCGGGGTGTCCTGCCCGGCGGCGAATGCCTGCATCGCGGCCGGCTACGCATACCGGACGGCAACAAGCCGCGACGTGACCCTGGCCGAGGCCTGGAACGGCAAAAGCTGGCGGGTTCAGGCCGCGCCCAATCCCAAGGGCGCGACCGAAAGCAACCTGTACGCGGTCTCCTGCACCTCGGCGAAGGCCTGCACCGCGGTCGGGCACTACGACAACGCCAAAGGCCTACCGCAGGCCCTGGTCGAACGCTGGAACGGCACGAGTTGGCGCCTGCAGGCTACGCCGGCAGCGGGCATCCGCTCGTGGTTCACCGGAGTGTCCTGCAGCTCGCCCAATGCCTGCATCGCCGTCGGCTATTACTGGCCCGGCTTGTACGGCAACACTTCGCCACTCGCGGAGGCATGGAACGGCATGAGCTGGCACGCCCAGAAGGTACCCTTCCCGACTGGCTCGAATACCGGAGTGTTCGCGGCGGTGTCGTGCACCAAAGGGGACGCCTGCACGGCGACCGGCACGGGCTTCGGCGCCAAGAGCGGCCCGACGCTGGCGGAGCGGTGGAACGGCAAGACCTGGCGGGTTCAGCCCACCCCGAACCCGGCGAATTACCGTACGAGCTTCGGCGAGGTTTCGCTAAACGGCGTTTCGTGTACCTCCACCACCGCCTGCACCGCCAGCGGGGAATACAGTCCCGGCGGCAGCGCCGGCTATTTCCTCGAGGCCTGGAACGGCAAGACCTGGCGGCTGGCGACCGCGCCCTTCCCCGTCCATTTCGCTTCCGGCGCTCTGTTCGGCATGTCATGCGCCGCGGCGCGGTGCACCGCAGTCGGCGACTGGAGCGGTGGAGTGCGCGCCGTGGCGACCCTGGCCATGGCGAACTGACCCCGACCGCAGTCCACGGCTGGCCTGCACCGACGGTGCAGTGACCGGGCCGTGCGCCTCCCGGGTCATGCCGGGCGCGCAGACGCAGCGCACGGCCGGCGCAACAGGAAGCAGATCTCGCTGTCGCCTTGGCGACGCCGTCGTTCACAGACCGGCGGCCGCCGCCGGGATCGCGCTGAATATGCAGTAGCTAGTTCCCGAGGGAACAAGCGAGGGGCGGGCCGTTGCAGTTGAGGCTTTCATGGCCTGCTTTGGCCTGCGGCTGGATAGTGGGCTCGAACTGATCGCGAACCACTAGCCGATTCCCGCAGCGGCAGGTGCGCGTGTTCCCTCCGCTGGGAACCATGAATAGAAATGCAGCAGCTCGGGCCTCCGCTAGCTATGCGGGGTCGCACCGCCCGGCGTGCCTGCGTCGTCTGCCGGGCTGACTAGTAGTCTCCGCAGGTGCCGGTCTTGATCTCGGCGATCGTCGCCGTAGGGGAGGCGGGCTCCGTCGTGGACGGTGCCTCGACGAAGACCAGCCCGTTCGGGGCCGCCCACTTCAATGCTCCCGACTGGGTCAGCCCTGGGTACTCCGCTCGCAGTTCCCTCAGCGTGCTGCCAAGGGTGATACCCCGCCCCGTAGTCAGGGCTGGTGTCCGTGTGGTTCGGGCGACTGGGTCGTGTGGCGACCCTCTGGTCGTCAGCGGGTAGCCGCCCAAGACGTACCGGTATCCGGTGAAGGTGCCGTCCCGGAACTCGGCGATGAGGTCGTGCCAAGCCACCTCGGTGACGGCGGGTCCGCAGCCGGTGTTGATGCCGGTCGCGTTCGGGTTTCCGAGCCAGGCTTGGAGAGCGGCGACGGCCTTTACCTTCGACAGCCCGAAGTGGACGTTGCCGATCCCGTTCGAGTCGAGTGCCGGGCGTTTCGTGCCCGGCGCGGAGAGCGACCCGGAGTGGGCGCAGCCGGCGAGGGCCATGACAACGACGACGCCGACCACGGACACGAGCGTCGATCTGCATCGGGATGGAGCCATGCTGCGCACCTGCACCCTCTTCGGCGCCGCCCGGGGGAGTGGTATTGCACTCATCATTCATGGTGAGCGCTGGCTGGCCGAGCGTCAGGGCCAAGGGCCAGGCAACTGACGACCGCGGCCGCTCGGTCGGCGCGCGCTAGGACCTGCCGCACCACCGACCGGCAGCTCGACCTGGTTGAAGATCGGGATGACCTGGATCACACCGGGTCGACGCTGGCCCTGTCAGCAGGAGCACGGAATCGGCGATCGCCGCCGCAGCGCCAACCGCACGCCGCGCGGCAGATCCGTGCGTTAACGGCTGGCGCTGAGGGTGCATAAACATGTGGCCTGGCCCCCTGCCCGCCGGCCATGGCAAGGTTCGCCGACGGTGCTGGTGGCTCGTGATAACTACGCGCAGAGCCGCCGTTAGGTGTGGTTTGGGAATCCCGGCGTCCACCCGGTGAGCCGCGCAGATCCGGCGATCTTGTTAGCTTTCCGCCCGCGGACCGGGTCAGGCCGTCGGCGCTGCGGCTACAGGCCGGCCGTAGGTCACGGCCTGGCAGACCTCCCGGGGCAGCGACTGGACGAGTTGCGCGTCGGGCTGGGCGCCGAGGGAGTCGTTGATCGTAGAGAATGCCAGGCGGAGGGCCACGAAGGCGGTGACGGCGAAGATCTGCCGGTCATCGAGCCCGGAATCGCGCAGCGCCTGGACGTCGGCTTGTGTCGTGGCGTTCGGGTCCCTGGCGACCTTCCGGGCCCACGCGGCCATGGCCTGCTCCTGATCCGTCAGCGCGGCGTCGCTGCCGGTCAGGACGCCCGCCGCCAGAGCGGCGTCCGACGCTTGGCCCAGCTTCCCGCCCCAGGCCAGCGAGCAGTACGAGTCGCCGAGGGTCGAGGCGGCGGCGGTCACCAGGATCCCGCGCTGGCGGAAGCTCAGGCCGCTCGGCGCGAAAGCCTGGGACATCAGCTCGAACAGCCGCCGCAGGGTGTCCGGCTGGTGCGCCCACAGCCGGGACACGTTCCACACGTAGCCGCCGTCCGCGAGGTCCTCGTCGTACAGCGCCTGAATAAGCGGGGACGGCGCGGGTTCTTCGAGAAAGCTGCCGGTC
>JASHUE010000753.1:0-7603 GCA_030040195.1 Streptosporangiaceae bacterium
GTGACGCCAGCCACGCCGGATCCGACCACGACCACGTCCGCGTCCCGTCGCCAGCCAGGTGGCGGCGCGAGCATCCGGCCACTTATCACCGCGATTCACCCACCATGATCTCCATGTTGTCGATCAGCCTGGTCGTGCCGACCTTGGCGGCGACCAGCAGGAGTGCCGGACCGGCGTATCCCTGGCCGACCGCGGCCAGGCTCTCGGGCTCGGCGAGCACCAGGTAATCGAGCAGCACCGGCGGCGCGGCGGCCGCGGCGGCCGCCAGAACCGCGCGGGCCACGGCGAGCACGCGAGCCGCGCCTTCCGGACCGGCTGTCCTCCCTGCGCTCAGCGCCCGGTACAGGGCAAGCGCGCTGACCCGTTCCTGCGCTGTCAGGTAGCTGTTGCGGCTCGACGCGGCCAGGCCGTCCGGATCGCGAAGCAGCGGCGCGGCGGCGATCTGCACACCCAGATCAAGGTCGGCGACCATCTGCCGGATCAGCGCCAGCTGCTGCGCGTCCTTCTCGCCGAACACTGCGGCGTCCGGCTGGGTCAGCTGGAACAGCTTCAGCACGACGGTCAGCACGCCCTCGAAGAAGCCGGGCCGCGACTTGCCCTCCAGCATCTGACCGAGGTCGCCAGGGCAGACCGTGACGGTCGGCTCGGCCGGGTACATGACCCGCGGCGAGGGCGCGAAAACCGCCTGGACGCCTTCTTGGGCGCAGATGGCCAGGTCGTGCTCGAGCGTGCGCGGATACTGGTCGAAGTCTTCCTTCGGCCCGAACTGCAGCGGGTTGACGAAAATCGAGACCAGCACGCTCCCGGCCGGGCCAGCCAGTTCGCGCGCGAGCCGCAGGGGGGAGCGATGGCCGTCGTGCATCGCGCCCATCGTCGGCACCAGCACTACCGGCCCGGTCAGCGCCGCACGGACCGTCGCAATCCCCGCCCGCGTCCTGGCCAGCATCGGGATCGGCGGCGCACTTACCGCGGTCATCGCGGCACCTCGGCCAGGACGTCAAGCAGCCGCCGGGCATCGGGCGCGGACAGCATGCCTGAGGCCATCGCCCGGCTGGCCGTGAGCCTGGCTAGCGCCAGGTAGGAGGGGAGAGCCTCAGGCGCCGCGTCGCGCAGGACGGAGACGTGAGTGGCCACAGTCTCGGCGTCGCCGCGAGCCACCGGGCCGGTGAGGGCGGCGTCTCCCAGGCGCAGCGCGTTGTCGAGCGCGGCCGACAGCAGCGGGCCCAGCATCCTCGCGGGCTGCGCAACGCCGGCCTTGGCCAGCAGGTCGCAGGCCTGCACGACCTGGGTCACGAGGTGGTTGGCCGCGCCTGCGAGGGCCGCGTGGTAGAGCCCGCGGTACTCCTCCTCGATGAACACCGGTTCCGCGCCCATCTCGACCACCAGGACCTCGGCGACCGGTCGCAATGCCTGCGGCGCGGTGACCCCGAAGGAGATGCCCGCCATCCTGTCCACGTCGTCCGGCCGTCCGGTGAACGTCATCACGGGGTGGAGCGCCAGCGGGAGCGCGCCGAGCCTGGTCGCGGGCTCCAGCACGGCCAGGCCATGCCTGCCGCTGGTGTGCGCGATCATGCGCCCAGCGAGCGGCGCGCCGGTGGCGGCGAGCCCGGACACAAGCCCGCCGAGCGCATCGTCGGGGACGGTCAGGAGCACGAGGTCTGCCGTCTCGAGCACCTCGGCCGGCTGGCGGATCGGAGTACCAGGCAGAAACCGCGCTACCCGCCGGCGGGACTCCTGGGAGACCGCGGAGGCGGCGACCACCCGGTGCCCGGCGCGGCTCAGCGCGGTGGCGAACGCCGTGCCGACCCGGCCAGCGCCGACCACGCCGACGCGCAGCTGGGCCGGGTGCACATGCCCCGATGAGGCCTCAGAGGTCATAAGCCGTCCGATGCCTCGGCTCATACAGCCCGATCTCGCCCGCACCAGGTATCCGGATCGATGTGAGCAGGCCGAATCCGGTCTTGGTCACCGGCGAGGTGAACTCCACTCCGCGGGCGGTCAGATCGTTCACTGTCTGGGTGATGTCATCGCACATGAGGTACAGCTCATGCCGCCCGCTCGGTGCTTGCGGGCCGGACTCAGGGTGCACGGCGAGCTCGGACGGTGGCAGTTTGAAGATCAGCCATCCGTCGTGCGCGTCCACGGCGGGCAGGTTGAGAACGTCCCGGAAGAAGGCGCGCGCCTGCTCGGCATCGCTGGCGTAGATGATCGAGTGCATGCTGGTGATCACTTGCAACTGGCCTCTCGTCTCACTGATGCCACGACCACCGGTCGAAGTAGGACTTGTCGTCGTCGTTGTCGTCGTCGGGCGGCTTGGGCGCCCGGCAACAGCGCTCGAGGTAAAGCGCGGCCGCGACCAGTGCGGCAGCGCAAGCAACGGTAATCCCGGCCACCCGGGCGTCGCGGGCCGGGATTGTCTTGTCCAGTGACCCCAGCACGTAGACAAGGAATCCCGCGCTCAGGCCACCGATGGCGGCGGCCGCCGCCGAACTCGCCTTGGCCAGCGCCACCAGCCGCGCCACGGCGATCGGCGCCAAGGGCTTGGCCGACCCGCGGCCGGCCAGGCGGTTGCGGACATACCGAGCCACGAACGTCTCGCCCAGGGCGAGCGCGAGCAGCACCGGGATCGTCGAGATCGGAAGCAGCGGCAGGCTCGCAAACGTCTCCCGGACGGCGAGCCAGGCTGCGACCGCGCATATGGCGAAGATGCCCGCGAGCGTGCCCGGCCGGGTCATCCGCACGAGATGTCCGCCTCCTCTACTGGCAAGACTAGCCGCATCGCCGGCATCCGCCGCACGCCATCGTCGCCGACCGCCGCCAGCAGGTCGCGAACGAGGCCGTGGCTGGGCAGGCATGCGGCGGGGTCGACGTCCAGCCACGGCGCGAGCACGAACGCGCGTTCGTGCGCCCGCGGATGCGGCAGGATCAGGCCGGGCTCATTGCCGACTTCCTGCCCATAGGTGATGATGTCGACGTCTAGTGTCCTCGGCCCCCAGCGGACCGTCCTGACCCGTCCGAGTGCATCCTCAGCGCGCTGGCAGCGGAGGAGAAGCTGGTCGGGGGACAGCGACGTACGCGCCAGCAGGACGGCGTTCAGGAAGTCGTCTTGAGCCGGACCACCGACCGGGGCGGTCTGGTACACCGCGGAAACCGCCTCGCAGTCCAGGCCGGCCCCGCACAGGGCGGACAGTCCCTGCTGCAGATTAGCCAGCCGGTCGCCCAGGTTGCTGCCGAGCGCAATCACGACCGGCCGACCCGGCCCGTTATCCGGCACCGCGGTGCTTCGCAGTTGGCTCAATTCCCGGCTCCGGCGGACGGTTATGGAGATGTCGGAGACCGGCACCCCAACCGGTGCCTGCGGCTTGTGCACCGTTATCTCCACCTCGCGCACCGCCTCGTCCGCCAGGCAGGCAACCGCCAGGCGGCTGGCCAGCGTCTCGATCAGGGCGACCGGTTCGCCGGCGACGATCTGGGCGAGTCGCCCGGCGATGACGCCGTAGTCGGCGGTCTTCGTCAGGTCGTCTGCTGCCGCGGCCTCGGCGATGTCGACCCAGAGGGTGGCATCGACCAGGAACTCCTGGCCAGCGGCCCGCTCATCCTCGTACACGCCGTGCCTGCCGCGCGCACGCAGCCCGGTGATGGCGATGCGGTCAAGCGTCATCTGCTGCCTGCCGGATCCGTCTGCCGCCAGCGGGCGGCCACCCGCACGGCGTCCATGTTGCCCGGTACCACGTGAACCCGGACGCACCAGGCACCGGCTGCTGCGGCCAGCGCGGTGATCGCGATCGTGGCGTCATCGCTGCCGACAAACGACCGCGGCTCGCCGTCCGGTCCCGCGAGCAACCTGCCGATGAATCGCTTGCGCGATGCGGCGACCAGGACCGGGAAGCGGGTCTCGAGGCCGGGCAGGGAGCCGATCCGATCGAGGCTGCCCAGCAGGGCCCAGTTGTGCTCGGGTCGCTTGGCGAACCCGAGACCGGGGTCAACGACTATCTGGGCGGGGTCCACCCCGGCCGCCAGCGCGGCCTTCACCCGGAGCGCGAGTTCGTCCCTGACCTCGGTGACGACATCGGCGTAGGTGGCCGGCCCGTACATGTCCGAGCTATGACCGCGCCAGTGGTTCATGATGTACGGCACGCCGGCCGCGGCCACGACACCGGCCATGTCAGGGTCGGCGAGGCCACCACTGACGTCGTTGACCATGCTGGCACCTGCCTGCAGGGCCAGGCCGGCGACCTCCGCTCGCATGGTGTCAACGCTCACGTAGCTGCCTGCGGCAGCCAAGGCGGCGATCACCGGCATCACCCGGTCGAGTTCCTCGGCCATCGGAACTCGCTGGGCACCTGGCCTCGTCGACTCGCCGCCGACGTCGATGATGTCCGCTCCCTGCCCGGCGAGCTCCAGGCCGTGCGCGATGGCGGCGGCTGGCTGCAGCCACGCGCCGCCATCCGAGAACGAGTCGGGTGTGACGTTGACGACGCCCATGACCAGGCAGCGCGGCTGGTTTGGCTGGCCAGGCGCGGGGGGCCAGGCGGCCGGGCGGCGCTGGCTTGCCCGGTCCGGCTGGTTCGCACCTGGACCCGGCCTCGGCCACCCCGTCTCCGCCCCGCCGCCGCCCGTCATAAGGCCAATCTACGGTTGCCTCCCGCCAGCCACGGCCACCAGCCACCGGAATCCCGAGCCGACTGCCCATGCGGCTGGCCGAGTCGGACAAAGCACATCTAGTGCACCAACCCATCGCTCAGCGGTTCCGACCGAGGGCGACAAATCGCCTGGGCGGCGATGGCCGGGGAGGATTGTTGTCGCTGGGACGACAACTAGTCTCCCCAACCACCCGAGTAGTGTCCGCAACCACCCGAGTAGTCTCCCCAACCACCCGAGCAGGCTCCCCAACCACCTGAGCAGTCTCCCCAACCACCCGAGCGCGCGTCGATATGTCCGGCTTTCGCCGAGGCGGGCCCGACTGGACGACCTCGCCGATGCGTCAGCTGCTGGCGGACTTGTGCTGGCTCGCCGCGAGCATGCGCCGCCGGAGCCGATTGAGTCTTAGCTTCCTGGCAATCCGGCGGATCTCGAAGCTCGGCCAGACCAGGAACGCCTCGGCCTCCAGTGCCGCCATGCCGATCCTGGGCGCGTCCCTAGTACCCGGGTAGACGACATACCTGGGCACCCACTGCGGGCTGAACTTCGCGTTGAACTTGTAGAGCGACTCAATCTGGAACCAACGCGACAGGAACAGCAGGAAGTTGCGCCACAGGCGCAGGACCGGGCCCGCGCCGATGCGCTCGCCCCGTTCGAGCGCCGCCCGGAACACGGCGAAGTTCAGCGATATCCGCTTCACCCCGAGGCCCGCCGCGCTCTTGATCACCTCGACGATCATGAAGTCGTTGAGCCCGGGTGCCGCCGAGCGGTCCCGGCGCATGAGGTCGAGGGACAGCCCGTCGTCCCCCCAGGGAACGAAGTGCAGTAGCGCCCGCAGTTCGCCGTTCTGGCTCGCGGTCGCGATCACGCATTGTCCGTCCTCTCGGCCCCCGACTCGGCCGAGCGCCATCGAGAATCCGCGCTCGGTCGGGCTGCCGCGCCAGCTGTCGGCCTGCCGGTTCAGCCAGGCGATCTCTTCCTGGGGGATATCGGCGACCCGGCGGATCTGGGCCACGTACCCCTGGCGGCATACACGAGTGGTCATCTGGCGCACGTTGCGCATGGAGCGACCTTGCAACGTGAAGTCGGCCACGTTCACGACCGCCTCGTCGCCGAGTTCGAGCGCGGTCAGCTGTCCTTCGCGGCACCAGACCTCGGCGCCCAACTCACCGCAACCTATGACGGCCGGCACCCAGGCGTGCCTGGAAGCCTCGTCGAGGAAAGTATGGATCGCGCCGGGCCAGGCTTCTGGGTCACCGATCGGGTCACCGCTGGCCAGCATGACGCCCGCGAGCACCCGGTAGCCAATGCATGACTTCCCCGTAGCGGACCAGATCACGTTCTTGTCGTTGCGCAGGGCGAAGTAGCCAAGGGAGTCCTGCTCGCCGTACCGCTCGAGCAGGTGCCGGATGTGGGTGGCGTCAGCTGGCTGGAGCCTGGCCGTCCGCCGGGCCGGCCTCAGGAACAAGTAGATGAAAACCAGCACCGTGAACAGGCCGAGGCCGCCGGTCACGAAACCGAAATGATCGGCCTGAGTAGTCGAAGTGAAGCGCACAGGCCCGGAGAAGCCGGCCAGGTTCGCGACAACGGAGTAGGTCCGGGCCCAGAGGCCGTAGGTCCCCAGCAGCCCCTTGCTGAGCGCCAGGTAGGCGAGGCCGATGAGCACGTCGGCGACGATCAGGTAGCACAGTACCCAGAACGCCCGGAGCCGGGACCGCCGGTCACCGACGGCATAGAACTCGCGCCGGAACAAGAGCAGGGCGAGGATCAGCAGCGCGGAGATGATCGTGGCCGGCAGACGGGCGTACAGACGGCCGCCATCGGGGTCGAAGGCGTGCGCATTGGCGAGCAGGACGATGTGCACGATCAAGCCCGCTACCAGCAGCAGGGTCACGGCCTCCCACGCCCGTCGCTTCCGGCGGCGCAGGCCGTGCGACACCATGACCAGCAGGAGGCCGATGATGACCTCCGCGGTCCTGGTGACGCTGCCGAGGTAGCTCTCGACGTGGAGGTGATGTTTGGTGAGGCCGGGCGCGATGCCCTCGATGATGTAGCCGATGCCGATGATCAGCGACATGAGGCCCGCGGTCAGCGGCACCCAGCGTCGCTGCAAGCGCCGATCTACGGCACGGCTGGCGGGCGGCGCTGTCGGCCGCTCGTCATCCCCGGCTCTCGGCTCTGCCGGGCCTGGCCCAGTCTGGTTTGTCATCTCGGACAAGTAGGTCAAGCCCCTGCTCACGGGGCATCAGCGTAGTCATCGCCCGCCAGTACCGGGGGCAAACCCGGTTATTGGCTGACGTCCTATTTAGCGATAGCCCGTCAGCAGGCTCATCGCCTCTCCGCGAGTGCTCTTCGAACTCAAGAAGCACCCGCGTACCGCAGATGTCACTGTCTTCGCGCCGGGCTTGCGCACTCCGCGCATGGACATGCACAAATGCTCGGCTTCAATTATCACGACGACCCCCCGCGGCTCTAGCGTATCCATTAGCGCATCGGCAATCTGGCTAGTCATGCGTTCCTGCACCTGAGGTCGCCGGGCGTAGAGGTCGACCAGCCTGGCGAGTTTCGACAGGCCGGTGATCTGGCCCTTCTCATTCGGAATGTAACCGACGTGCGCACGGCCGAAGAACGGCACGAGATGATGCTCGCACGTCGAGTACAGCTCGATGTCCCTCACGAGCACCATCTCGTCATGATCAGCGTCAAAGACGGTGGTCAGCACGTCGGCCGGACGCATGCCCAGCCCCGCGAATTGCTCGGCATAGGAACGAGCGACCCTGGCGGGCGTGTCTCTCAGCCCCTCCCGGTCCGGGTCCTCGCCAATCGCCAGCAATATCTCCCTGATAGCGCGCTCGATCCGCGCCCGGTCGAACTCCAGGGTCAATGCTCCTCGCTGTCGGTGCCGCCGTCCGCCGGACCGCTCCCGAACGGCTTCCCGCCGCTGAGCGGGCTGGCCCCGCCC
>JASHUE010000754.1:0-2742 GCA_030040195.1 Streptosporangiaceae bacterium
TGATCTGCTGCGCGTCTACGCTCGCGAGGAGGCTGTCGCCGCCGAGCAGGAGGGCGCCGGCGGCATCGGCGGCGAGTGTCACCAGGCCCTGACCCGGTTGTTCGACTACTACCTGGCCGCGACCATCGCCGCCATGAATGGCTTGTACCCGGCCGAAGCCCATCAGCGCCCGGCGGTCACGCCATCCGCAGCCGCTCGCGTACCAGCGACATCCGGGCCGGCGGCTGCGCGGGCGTGGCTGGACTCCGAGCGGGAGAACCTGGTCGCGGCGGTGGTGCACTGCGCTGGGCACGGCTGGCCTAAGCACGCTGCAGGCCTGGCCGAAGCACTGTTTGGCTACCTGATGACGGGCGGTCACCTGCACGAAGCGCAGACGATCTACGGCCACGCGCTTCAGGCCGCGCGCCGGTCCGGTGACCTGGCGGCCGAAGCGGAGGCGCTCAGCGGCCTTGGCGGCGTCGGCCTCGAAAGAGGTCACTTCCGCGACGCGGCCGGCCACTACCAGGCCGCGCTGGAGCGTTACCGCACGTGCAGCGACCGCGCCGGCGAGGCCCGGACCCTGATGAGTCTCGGGATCTCCGAGCAGTACCTGCGTAACGACGAGTCGGCGGCCGGCTATCACAGCAAGGCCATCATCGCCTTCGAGGACGCCGGTGACAGCCTCGGCACGGCGCGCGCGCTCAGCTACCTGGCCGGCGTCGAGACAGAGATGGGCTCCTACGATCGGGCAGCGCGGCACCTGCAGCTCGCGTTGGCAATACTCGGCAAGGAAAATGACCTCATCTACAAGGCCGAGCCGCTGGAGCGGCTCGGCATGCTCATGCTCCGCCGCGGCCAGCTATCGCAGGCAGCCGGCTACTTCGAGCAAGCCCTGGCCATCTACCGGCGCATCGATCACCGCAGCGGCGTGGGCTCGCAGCTACTGAGCCTCGGCGTCGTCGATCTGCGTGAGGGCCGCTACCAGCAGGCTGTCAGCTATTTTCAGCGGGCACTCACCCTGTTCCGGCAGACCGGCAACCGGTACGGCGAGATCAGGACGCTGCGAAACCTGGCCGAGGCCCTGAGGGGGTCCGGCCAGCTCACCGCCGCCCGGGCCGAGCTCCAGACAGCGCTCTGCCTAGCGGCCGAGACGGGCAACACCTACCAGGAGGCTGGCGCGCACAGCGACCTCGCCGAGAACTACCACTCCGCCTGCCAGGACGGGCCGGCCCGCCAGCACTGGCAGCAGGCTCTGGACCTATTTACCCAGCTCGGCGCGCCCGAGGCCGACCAGATTCGGTCCCTGATGAGCCTCGCCACGTTGGTCACCGGCAGCGGCAGCGCGACCGGGACAAGGACGCTCGCCTAGGGCGTCGCCGGGCAACGCCGGAAAAAGTGTCACACCGCCGTCAGCGACTCCGGCTCGCACGAGGTCATCTGCGACAACTCGATCAGCGGCGTCGGCTACGCGCCGCGCGACAGCCGGAAGTCGCTGCCGAACCCGAAGCCGCCGGCCTGGGTGCGGCCGGTCGACATCTTCTCGTTCGCGGCCGCGTACCGCCCGGAGGTCAAGGGCAACCGCTATGACGGCAGGCTTTACATTCCGCACTGACGAAACGACCGCCCGACGACGGAACGGGACTGACCAGGGGCCGGCCCCGTTCCGCTGGTAAAAGTCATACGGACCTGGCTGGCTGCGGGGCCGCGATCACCTCGAGGCTGCTGACCGGCTCCAGGCCGCTTATCTGCCACCCTCCCGCGGCGATCTCGACCGCCAGCCTCGCCTTGCCCACCCGCAGGCCACTGACCCGCAGCGGCAGGTAGCGATCGGGTACCTCGGGCGAGCACCAGAGCTGGCCGTCCGACACTTCCGGCGCGAACCGCAGCAGGCTGTGCAGCAACTGCAGCGGCGCGGCGGCGGCCCATGCCTGCGGTGAGCAGGACGTCGGGTACGGCACCGGTCCGGAGAAGTCGGCCCGCTCGAACCCGCAGAACAGCTCGGGCAACCGGTAACCGAACTGCTCGGCCGCGTCGACGACCGCGTCCGTGACGCGCTGCGCCTGGTCGATGAAGCCGTAGCGCATCAGGCCGGCGGCGCACAGGGCATTGTCGTGCGGCCAGACAGAGCCGTTGTGATAGCTCATCGGGTTGTAGGCGCCCATCGTGGTCGCCAGCGTCCTGATCCCCCAGCCGGAGAACATCTCCTCCGACATCAGGTGCCTGGCCACGGATGCCGCCTTGTCCTTGTCGGCGATGCCGGTCCACAGGCAGTGCCCGATGTTCGAGGTCAGCGCGTCGATCTTGCGTTTGTCCTTGTCGAGGCCGACCGCGTACCAGCCCTGTTCGGGCAGCCAGAACTGCTCGTTGAAGATGCGCTTCAGCTGCTTGGCCTTCCTTCGCCACGCGGCGGCGGCTCGCTCGTCGCCGGCGTGCGTGGCCAGCTGGGCCCTGGCCCGGTAGGCGGCGTAGACGTACGCCTGAACCTCGCACAGCGCTATCGGTGCCTCGGCGATCTCCCCGTCAGCGAAGTTGATCCCGTCCCAGGAATCCTTCCAGCCCTGGTTGGCCAGCCCCCGGCCGGTCTTGCGGCGGTACTCGACGAACCCGTCACCGTCGGCGTCACCGTAGGTCTCGATCCACTCCAGCGCACGGTCGGCGTTCTCGGTCAGCGCCGGGATCGCGGTTTCCTTGCCTCCCCACCGCTGCAGCTCACCGAGCAGCATGACAAACAGCGCGCTGGCATCCACGCTGCCGAAGTAAGCA
>JASHUE010000755.1:0-4973 GCA_030040195.1 Streptosporangiaceae bacterium
GAGCACGCCGGCGCTGGTCCCTGGTGATCACGTACGCACCGCCGAGGACCACGCCCGCGAGCAGCACGATCCATCCGATAGCGGGGGTAATCTCGCCGGTGGTGAGGTCGAACAGGAAGGTGTTGTGCAGCGAGATGACCCCGCCCAGCCCGATGTTCCCTGTCTCCTCGAATAGCCAGATCAGGACGCCATTCAGGCCGAGCAGTCCGGCCAGCGTGACGATGAACGACGGTATCTTCAGCCAGACGGTTATCAGTCCCTGGATCGCGCCGATCGCCGCGCAGACCGCCAGGCCCGCGAGGATGGCGATGGCCGTCGGGAAGGGATGGTGGATCGACACCATCCAGGCCGTGATCGTGGCGCCAATCGCGGCGTTGAACCCGACTGACAGGTCGATCTCGCCAAGCAGCAGGACACACGCCTCTGCCATCGCGATCGTGATGATCCAGCCTGCCTGTCCCATCAGGTTGAAGATGTTGATCGCCGACAGGAAGTGGCTCTGGGAACTCTGGAAGTAGATGCCAAGCGCGATCAGCCCGACGATGACGGGTAGCGCGCCGCTTTCGCCGCTGCGCACCTTTCTGAGCCAGATCTTCCCGTATTCACCGAGCGACTGGGCAAGCAACTCCGGCGCGGCGCTGACCGCGGCATCGGCCGTGCCCGTGCTGTCCGCAGGTTGTCCGGCCACCGCGACCGAGCCAGGCTGCTGCTCCCTGTCGAGGTCGCCGGTTTCTTTCGTTGCCATATCTCAGCCCTCCGAGCCAGCCCTGGGGCCTGGCACGACCGCGGCCTCACTGCCGTCGCCATTGCCCAGGCGCGCGGAGACGCCCGTGGTCATCAGGTCGACGATCGACTGCCGGTCGAACTCGGCGGCCGGCCCGACGCCGACCAGATGGCCCAAGTACAGCACCGCGATCCGGTCGGCGACCGCGAGCACGTCGTTCAGGTTGTGCGAGATCATGATGACCGCATGGCCGGTGCCGGCCAGCTGCTTGATCAGGCTGATAACCAGCTCGGTCTGGCTGACGCCAAGTGCGGCGGTCGGCTCATCCATGATCACTAGCCGGGCGTCCTGCATGACGGCCTTGGCCACGGCCACTGCCTGCCGCTGGCCGCCGGACAGCGAGCCGACTGGCTGCCTGATCGACCGCACGCTGGTCACCCGGAGACCCTGCAGCGTCTGCTTAGCGGTGACCTCCATGCTGACCTCGTCGAGGAACCCGAACTTCAGCTGTTCGTGGCCGAGCATCATGTTCTGCACGATGTCCAGGTTGTCGCAGAGCGCGAGATCCTGGTAGACGGTCGCTATCCCGAGGTTCGCGGCCTCGCGGGGCGAGTGAATGTGGACCGGGCTGCCCTTCCAGCGCAGCTCGCCGCTGCTCGGCTGGTAGATCCCGGCGATGCACTTGACGAGCGTGCTCTTGCCCGCTCCGTTGTCCCCGACCAGCGCGGTGACCTGGCCGGCCGGGATGTCCAGGTCCACGCCGGTCAGTGCCTGGACCGGGCCGAAGTTCTTGCCGACGCCGCGCAACCGCAGCAGCGGCGCCTCGGCCAAAGTGGCGCCGGTCATGGGCGGTGCCGCGCCCGCTGCTGCGGGCGCGGCACCGTCTCCGGCGCTGTTAGCTACCACCGGCCCACCCGGGGCCGGCCGTCAGCGCTTACTTTCATTTATGAGATCCCGTACTTCGTGCAGTCCGACGCGAACGAGCCGGCGCAGATCTGCGACGCGGGCACGAACCCGTCCTTGACGACCGTGGACTGAATGGTTGACGCCGTGACCCATTCTGGCGCCAGCAGGATCGAGGGCACCTCGACCCCGGTGTCGATGTCCTTCACCGTACCGTTCACCAGCCCCGACGGCGGGGTGATGCCTGCACGTAGGTACATCGCCAGCGCCACCGAGGCCTGAGCCTCAAGGTAGATCGGCTTGTAGACGGTGCCGCACTGGTAGCCGCTGATGATGTTCTGTATTCCGGTGAGGGTCGCGTCCTGCCCGGTGACCGGGAAGGTCATCGGCTTAACGTGCCGGACGGTCGCGAGGTAGTGAATGATCGGAGCGCCGTTCTCGTCATTTGGCATCAGTACGGCGTTGATGTTCGGGTGCGCGGTGTAGGCGGCCTCGAACTCGGTCAGCGCCACGTCCGGCGTCCAGGTCCCGGCCGGGTTGGCGACGTCCTTGTACGTTCCGTTCTTGAAGTACGGAGCGAGCACGGCGTCGTAGCCCTGGGCGAACAGCGTGGCGTTGTTGTCGGTCGTGGCCCCGTGCATGACCATAACCTGCGGGCTCTTGACGCCCCAGGACTTGATGCAGCTGACCAGTCCCTGGCCGAGCAGCGTGCCGACATAGACGTTGTTGAAGCTCACGTAGTACTTGCGGCTACCGCCCAGCGTCAGCCGGTCGTAGTCGATCACCGGCACTTTATGCGCGTTGGCGTAGGTCTCGATCCTCGCGCCGACACCGGAGTCCAGCCCGTCCATGATCAGGACCTTGGCGCCGTTGGTGATGTCGGCCTGGGCGTCGGAGTACTCGGTCGCGTCGCTGCCCTCCGCGTTCTGGATGATGATCTGCGAGCTCTTGAGGCCCGCGTCCAGCATGGACTCCCTCAGGTAGGGCGCGTCGAACTCGACGTACCGGGTCGAGGACACGGTGTCCGGCAGGATCGCGGCGACGCTGCCCGAGCCGTGCGAGGCGAGGATCTTCAGCTGCGACATGGCCGAGAAGCTCAGGTTGAAGGAGCTGGAGGTCAGCTGCGGGATCTGCGACGGGCTCAGCGTGCTGCTGCTGCTTGTCTTACTCGGCGTGCTGCTGCCGCAGGCGGCGATGATGAGCGCCGCGCTGCTTACGACGGCCGTCGCAGCCACTGCTCTGGTGACTGAACGCAAGGTAAACCACCTCGTATTCGGGCGGGGACTGCTTTAGCCGCCCGGCGGAATACCGGGCGGGCTGAACTGTCGCCGCGGGGGCTGGAACCTGTTCGCCGCAAACACTAGGCCGATAGGAATGAACACCCACGTTAACATCGCGGTAACCTTGTGAAAAATTCGTTAACACCGAAACGCCTGGTCAGGCGCGATCCTGGCGGCCACGCGACCTTCAGCAGGTCGGCACTGTATACGTTTTGCATATTTCGCGGCTGCCTTTGTCGCGCACATCACTCAGCGGGTATTCGGTAGCCGGCTCGCGGCTGAGTGACGATCAGCGGGCTGCCGTTGCTCTCCAGCTTCGCCCGCAGCCGCCGAACGTAGACCCGGACGTACTCGGTCTCGGTCTCGTATCCCCGGCCCCAGACCCGGCGGAGCAGGTGCGCGTGGCTCAGCAGCTTGCCGCGGTTCAGCGCTAGCTCGCGCAGGAGCGCGAACTCTGTCGGTGTCAGGTGGACCGGGTGCCCGGCCCTAGTGACCTGCTGGCTGGTCAGGTCGATCACCAGGTCGGCCACCCTGATGACCTCGGGCGCGCTCTCGGCGACTGCAGGAGTGGCGGGCCTGGTCCGGCGGAGCGTCGCGTTGATCCGCGCCAGCAGTTCCTCGATGCTGAACGGCTTGGTCATGTAGTCATCGGCGCCCACGTTCAGGGCGCTGACCTTGTCCCGCTCGCCGCCGCGGGCCGAGACCACGATGATCGCGACCGAGGATCGCTCCCGGATCTGCCGGCACAGTTCGAAGCCGTCCACCTCGGGCAGCATCAGGTCGAGCAGAACAATGTCCGGCGACTCGGTCTCCAGCAACCGCAGCGCCCGCAGCCCGTCCACCGACACGACCGTGTCGAATCCGCGCACGGCCAGGTTCGACCGGATCAGGTCGACGATGTTGGGGTCGTCCTCGACCAGCAGCGCTCGCGTTGCCGTCTCCGCACTCACCTACGACACTCCCGTCTGCTTTACCCCGACCCGGTCGCCATTCAGCTCTTCAGCCCGGCCGGAGCCACTCCCGCCCGGCCGTGCCTCGAGGGCTCTCCTGCCTCCGGCCTCGACCGGCAGCCGGATTGCGAAGCACGTGCCGGACTCCTGGGGTACCAGGTCGATCTCGCCGCCGTGCGCGGCCACGATGCCCTTCGCAATAGACAGGCCGAGGCCGGCTCCGGCCGTGGGCACCCGGCGCCGCCTGGCCGCCTCGAACGGCGCCCCGACCAGGTCAGGGCTCAGGCCGACGCCGTTGTCGGCGACGGTCACCGTGACGTGCCCTGGCCCGGATCCAGTGACGGTGACGGTGACGCTGGTGCCGGCCGGGTTGTGCCCGATCGCGTTGGCCAGCAGGTTCACGAACACCTGCTCCAGCCGGTCGTGATCGGCCCAGATCACCGGCAGGTCGGGTGCGCAGGACAGCCTGACCGGCGGCGAGACCTCGGGCGGCAGGCACGCGATCGCCGCCTCAAGCACGAGGGGCAGGTCGCACCAGTCCTGTTGCAGGCGCAAGATGCCCGATTCGATCGCGGAGAAATCCAGGAGGTCGTCTACGAGCCGGCCAAGCCGGGCCGACTCCGCGGCGATCCGGCCGAGGAACCGGCGCTCGGAAGCGCCGTCCCAGGTGACATCGGGCTGCATCAGGCTGGACGCGTAGCCCCGGATCGCCGTTAGCGGGGTCCGCAGCTCATGGCTGAGGCGGGAGAGGAAGTCGCGCTGTAGCTCTCGTGACCGCCGCAGCGTCAGGGCCTCCTGGTGCGCGATCGACGCCTCCTCCCGCTCCAGCGCGAGCCGCAGCGAACGGGCCGCGTCTTCCATCAGGGCCGTCGCATCGGCCGGCTGCGCGCCAGTCGACCAGCTAGCGATCAGCGCCGCGCCGCAGCCGGGCGCGGCGAACGTGACCGACAGCAGCTGGCTGCCCTTGCGCCCGACCGACCAGGTGGCCACGTCGTCGGCTCGCTCCTGGCCGAGGAGCGGGCCCGATGCCGCCACGATCTCCGGGTCGCGAGCCCGCCCGCCCTCGTACTGGCTGCCCGGCGCAGCGGCGGCCGCCCGGATGCTCGGCTTGCCGGC
>JASHUE010000079.1:0-3987 GCA_030040195.1 Streptosporangiaceae bacterium
TCGCAAACAGACGGTCTCCGAACTGGCCGGGGAGCCGGTGGCGGCGGTCGGCGTTGACGGTTGCGGCGCCCCGCTGTTTGCGATCTCGGTGCTCGGCCTGGCCAGGGCGTTCCGCAACGTGGTGCTCGGCCCCCCGGGCTCGAACGAGCGCGAGGTGGCCGACGCGATGCGGGCCTACCCGGCTTGGACCTCGGGGACGACCAGGCCCGAGCGGCGGCTCATGGACGCGGTGCCCGGACTCCTGCTGAAGGGCGGCGCCGAGGGCGTGGACGGGTTTGCGCTAGCCGACGGGCGAGCAGGCGCGCTGAAGATCGAGGACGGGGCGCCGCGCGGCCGAGTGCCCGTCACGGTCGCGCTGCTGCGCGAGCTTGGAGCCGAGAGCGAGCCCGGCGCCGACGCAGCCGCCCTGGCCGAGCTGGCCCGCACGGAGGTCACCGGCGGCGGAGAACCCGTCGGCGAGATCCGGGCCACCCTGCCCCTGGCCGCCGCCGCCGTCGGCTGACCCGCGCATCTGATGCCTCGGTGCTAGCTGTCGTGTTAGCATCTGCAAGCGCTTAGGTACACTGGTGATATGAGCCCGGTCAATGTCAGCGCTATCGGCGCGTATATCCGTGAACAGCGGGAGCAGGCCAAGATCTCGCTCCGCCAGCTTGCGCAGTCGGCCGGCATCTCCAACCCGTACCTGAGCCAGATCGAACGCGGGCTACGGCGACCCAGTGCCGACATCCTGCAGCAGATCGCCAAGGGGTTGCGGATCTCGGCTGAGGCCCTCTACGTCCAGGCCGGCTTCCTGGAGGACCGGCCGCCAGGATCGGTGGTCCGCGAGGCCGTCCTGACCGACCAGGAACTGACCGAGCGGCAGAAGCAGATGCTGATCGAGATCTACGAGTCGTTCCGCAAGGAGACCGCGATGACGAGGGCCGACGCGGCCGCCGTCATCGACGATCAGGCCGGCTTCGAACCGGACGAAGCCGCACTTATATGGCCAGAAGATCATAAGCCCACCGAGATCACGTCGCGGCGGCGGCTCGCGATCGCGGCGGAGTCGCAGGACGACTCCGGCCCGCTCCCCGGGGTGCGCGACGCTCAGGACGCGAAAACAGCTGAGGTCTGGAAGGCGAGCACCGTGGCTGAGGACGAGGCTGTTCCGGACTCCGAATCCGACGACGATGGCGAAGAATCCGAGAGTACAGGCGGGACAATCCATCCGTTCCCGCCACCGGCTAGCAACAGGTAGCGTGACGCCGTGACCACTATGCACGCCTTGGCTATCGGCGTCATTAACCCGACAGCCCTGAGCATCATCAACTGGGTTTTCTGGATACTGCTGCTCGCCGCCTTCGTGGTCGAGACCTGGGCCTTCATCCACGCCATCCTTCAGCCGAGCGAGTCCTTTACCGCGGCAGGCAAGCAGACTAAGCCGCTGTGGCTGATCATCCTGGGCGTCGCCTTCCTCATCGGCGTCGGAGGCGCGATCGGATACCTGGCGCTGCTGAGCTTCTTCCCGATCATCGCGTTCGTAGCGGCGGCGATCTACCTCGTCGACGTCAAGCCGAAGATCAAGCAGGTCCGTACCAGGCCTGGCACCCGGCAGGGCCCGTACGGTCCCTGGTAGTGATTTGTCGGCCGGAGGGGTAGTCGCCCGGTGCGCGGCGACCCCGGCGCTAGGCTCGGGCTCTGACGACGGCGAGCACCGGGAGGGCAGCCTTGACCGACACGCAGTGGCGCACGCACCGACTCGAGCTTGACGACCAAACCCTGCGCGAATGGGACGCCACGGTCCTGGCCGTCGGCGAGGACGGGATCGTACTCGACCGCTCAGCGTTCTACCCCGGCGGCGGAGGTCAGCCGCCGGACGAGGGTGTGCTGCTCTGGGGTGGTGTCCAGACCAGGATCGCGGGCGTGCGCAAGGGCGACGACCTGTACCTGATCCCGGCCGAGGGTGACCCGCTACCCACACCGGGGGTGAAGGTACGCGGTGCCGTCGAGGATGCACGTCGGACCGCCCTGATGCGTACCCACTCCGGCCTCCATGTCCTGTGTGGCGTGGTGTTCCGCGACTACCACGTGCCGGTCACCGGCGGCAACATGGAGCCGCTCAGCGCGCGCATGGACTTCGACCTGCCCGAGCTGCCTGAGGGCTTCAAGGACGCGGTCGAGGCGGCGTGCAACGCCGAGGTCAGCGCGGACCGGCGGATCGACGTCAGGGTGCTGCCGCGGGCCGAGGCGTTCGCCCTGCCGGACATCATCAGGACCGCTACCAACCTCGTCCCCGAGGACGTCGAGGAGGTCAGGATCGTCGACATCGTCGGCCTGGACCAGCAGGCCGACGGCGGAACGCACGTGGCGACCACCAGCCAGATCGGCAAGATCGAGGTCGCCAAGATCGAGAACAAGGGCCGCGGGTTCCGGCGGGTGCGGATCCGGATAGTCGACTAGTCAGCGGCGAAATGCTCCTGGGTGCGCCGGACATGTATCCGGTGTCGAAAGGAGTAATCGTGCCGTCATCCCCTGACGCCCGCACTACCGACCGGCGCCGCCGCTTCGATGAGCTGTATGCCGCGAACCACCGGCAGGTCCTCGGGTACTTGTTGCGCCGCACCGATAACACCGACGACGCTGCGGATGTTTTCGCCGAGACCTTCCTGATCGCCTGGCGGCGCCTGGACGATCTGCCGACCGGCCAGCAGGCCCGGATGTGGCTGTATGGCACCGCCCGCAGGACGCTGGCGAACTACCGCAGGGGTGAGCGCCGCCGCAGCGCCCTAGCAGAGAGGCTGCGGGCCGACCTGGCCGGTGACTACCGGCCGCCCGACTTCGAGGGTGAACTGGCTGAGATCAGCTCGGCCTTCCGCCGGCTGCGGGAGCCCGACCGGGAGCTGCTCGCGCTGGTTGCCTGGGAGGGTCTCGACCATGACCAGATCGCGGCGGTGCTCGGCTGCTCCCGCAACGCCGCCCGGATCAGGCTGCACCGAGCCCGGCGCAAGCTCGCCGAGGAACTGGCCCGCATAAAGCAGCACGAGACCAGCCCGCCGCAGGCGCACGCTTACCTCGCGAACGGAGACATCGCATGAACCCCGTGACCCGAATCTCGCCGATCTCGGACGCCGAGGCGGGCTGGCTGGCGGACCCCGACACGCTGGCCGACCTCGGTGGCAACATCACGGCCACCGGCTTCCCGGTCTCGACGGGCCATGGCCATCGCCGCCCGACCGGCCGCCGCCCGCCCGGCCGCCGCCCGAAAAGGCGCCTGGCCGACCGCAGCCCCGCCCGTCGCAGGCTGATCATCCGCCTGCCCGTCGCGGGGGCGCTGGCAGTAGCCGGCCTGGCTGCCGCGTTTCTGAGCAGCCCAGGCCAGAAGGTCGGCCCGGTAACGGTGGGCCCGCCGACCGCGCAAGCGGCGGTCATGTCGGTCACCCGGCATGGCGGCTACCTGGACGTGATCGTGACCAACCCGCTTGCTGACGCGCGCAGATACCGGGCGGTGTTCGCCAAGCTTGGCCTGAACATCACGCTGACGCTGGTGCCGGCCTCACCGTCGCTGGTCGGCACGCTTGTCTATGACTCCACCCCGACCACCGGGCCGCAGATCACGCCGATCACGGCTGTCGGCAAGTGCTGGACCGGCGGCGGTGGCAGCGTCTGTCCAGTTGGGGTGAGGGTGCCGCTGGACTTCAAGGGCGCGGCCGTGCTTACTTTCGGGCGGCCGGCCCGCCCCGGCGAGCTGTACGAAACGACCGGGCCGGTCACCGCTCCGGGCGAAGCCATGCACGGCCTGAGCTTCGTGGGCAAGACCGCGGCGGCGGTGATCGCGCTGCTCGCGGCGCGGCACGTCACGGTCGGCGATTACTGGTTCCAGAACGCTCGCTGCCAGGGCGTGAACCGCAAGTCCATGCCGGGCAGCTGGTACGTGACCGGCGCCAGTCCGTGGGCGCCCGCCGAGGTCTCGCTGCAGGTCAGCAAGACCTGGCCCGCGCCGGCCTGCGC
>JASHUE010000080.1:0-2585 GCA_030040195.1 Streptosporangiaceae bacterium
TGACGTGGCAACCGGAACTGGATGAACTGCGCCGCCGCCAGGAACTCGCGGAACGGATGGGCGGGCCGGAGAAAGTCAGGCGGCAACGCGACGCCGGCCGGCTGACGGTCCGCGAGCGGATCCACGAGCTGCTGGATGAGGGGTCGTTTCACGAGATCGGCGCGCTGGCCGGCAGCGCCGCCTACAACGAGTCCGGCGCGCTCGCGAGCTTCACCCCGGCGAATTTCGTCACCGGCACCGGGCTTCTGAACGGCCGGAAGGTCGTCGTTGGTGGCGACGATTTCACGGTTCGAGGCGGGGCCGCCGACGCTGCGATTGCCGGCAAGCAGATCTATTCCGAGCAGCTGGCCAACGAGCTGCGGCTGCCGATCATCCGGCTAGTCGAGGGCACCGGCGGCGGCGGCAGCGTCAAGACTCTCGAGCGCAGCGGGCACACCTACGTGCCGGTCAACCCTGGCTGGGACTACGTGGTCGATAACCTCTCCACAGTGCCGGTGGTGGCGGCCGGGCTCGGTCCGGTCGCAGGGCTCGGCGCAGCCCGGCTGTGCGCCGCCCACCTGTCGATCCTGGTCGAGGGCACCGCGCAGCTCTTCGTCGCCGGACCGCCAGTGGTCAGCTCAGGCGTGGGCGAGCAGGTCGACAAGGAGCAGCTTGGCGGGGCACGCGTTCATGCGCGGAACGGGGCGGTCGACCTGATCGCCGCGTCCGAAGCCGACGCTTTCCTGCTGATCAGGAGATTCCTGTCGTACCTGCCGCAGAGCGTATTTGAGTTGCCGCCGGTCGTGATCGCCGACGACCCGGTCGGGCGCCGGGCCGCAGCGCTGCTGGACGCGGTCCCGCGGGACCGGCGCCAGCCATACCGGATCAGGCCGATCCTGGCCGCGGTGTTCGACACCGCTTCGGTCCTGGAGGTGCAACGGTACGGCGGCTCCATCGTGACGGCGCTGGCCCGGCTCGACGGGCATCCGGTCGGCGTCGTCGCGTGTGACCCGTACGTGGCCGGCGGTTGCCTAACGGTCGAGGGCGCCGAGGCGGTCATCAGGCTCGCCGACCTGTGCTCGGCGTTTCACCTTCCGGTCGTCACGTTCACCGATCAGCCGGGCCTGCTGATCGGCACCAGGGCCGAGCAGCGGGCCACGATCCGGCACGGCGTGCGGGCCATCAGCGCGGTCTACCAGGCAGCCGTCCCCGGAGCCGAGATCATCGTCCGGCGGGTATTCGGCGTCGGCGGCGCGGGCCTGACCAACCGCCACCGGCTGACCCGCCGCTGGGCCTGGCCATCGGCGGACTGGGGATCGCTGCCGGTCGAAGGCGGCATCGAGGCCGCCTACCGGGCCGACCTAGAGCGGGCCGACGACCCCGTAGCCTTGCTGGCCGAGATCCGGGCCCGGCTGGACGCCGTGCGCAATCCGATGCGAACAGCTGAGCGGTTCGGCGTCGAGGAGATCATCGACCCGCGCGATACCCGGCCGCTCCTGTGCGACTGGGTCCGCGACGCCTACGCGGTCCTGCGGGGCGGCCAGCTTGGGGGCCCGTCCTTCGGCCTCCGGCCCTGACCCGGGTCCGACGGCCTGAGTCGGGCTCTGGACCGGGCAGGAACGCGGCCCATCCGACTCAGGCCGTCACCGGCTCGACCGCCAGCCCGTCTACCGGCTCATCCGGTATCGCCTCGGTGTCGCGCATCCGCATGAGCGGCGAGGCCAGGAGCCAGATCGTGGCCAGGTTCATTCCGATTGCCCCGACCCACAGCGCATCGCGATTGCCGAGCCAGCTGCCGAGAGCACCGCCAAGCAGGCCGCCCAGCGGCAGCGTGCCCCACACGATGAAGCGGATCGTCGCGTTCATCCGGCCCAGGAGCCGCGGCGGGCACAGCAACTGCCGGAAGGATGCCTGGTGCACGTTGTACACGACGCCGCCGAGGCTGAACATGAACATGCCGACCGCGTAGCAGATGACGCGGATGCCTGGTTGGGTGAGCGGGAGCAGCAGCGCGAACGGCCCGGTGACTGCCATGGACACCCAGATGATCCGGGCCGAGCCGATCCACCGGCGCAGGAGGCTGCAGCTGAGCGCGCCGACAACGCCACCGATCGCGGCCAGCGAGGTCAGCAGGCCGATGGTGCTGGCGTCCAGGTGGATCTGGCGGACCAGGAACACCACGCTGACCGCGGTGACCGCCGAGGAGAACAGGTTTGAGGTCGAGGTGCAGCCGGCGATCATCCGCAGGATGGGCTGCCTCAGCACGAACCGCAGCCCCTCGGACATCTCCTGCCGGAGGCTGGACTCGCCGGACCGCTCGGGCGCGGGCTCGCGCTCGCGGATAGCCAGGAGCGAGACGACTGAAACGACGAACGTGCTCGCGTTGGCCACGAACGCCACCGGGGCGCTCAGCAGGCCGATGAGGAACCCGCTGGCGGACGGGCCGCTGACCTGGGCTATCGAGACCGTGGCCTGCAGCTTGGCGTTGGCCTCGGCCACGTGCTCGCGTCCGACCAGACCCGGCACGTAGGACATGTAGGCGACGTCGAAAAAGACCGTCGCTATCCCCTGGACGAAGGTCACGACGTAGAGCTGCCAGAGAGTCA
>JASHUE010000756.1:0-13773 GCA_030040195.1 Streptosporangiaceae bacterium
GCCGTCAGCCAGCTGATCGACACGATGGTGATGCGCGGGTACCTAGAACGCAAAGAGGACAGCGAGGACCGGCGCCGCATGCTCATCACGCTCACGCGGCGCGGAGAGACGGCAGCCAGGGCTTCGTGGGAGGCGGCGACTGCCGTCGATACCGAACTCGCTAGCCGCCTGAACCCCGCTGGCGTCCAGGCCCTGCGCGACGGGCTGAAAGTGCTGGCAGAGATGGGCTGGGCCGACGAATCGGCGCCGATCTCCAAGCGAGGAGGCGGCGGGGAGAGCTGACGTGCCGCCCCGGTCACAAGACCAGACGCCTAGGTGAAGTAGTCGAGCCAGCCGCGCGTCACCCGGAGCAGGCGCTCGGTCTGGATCTGGTACACGTGCTCACGCCCGCGCAGCTCGATCGCCACCAGGCCGGCTTCCTGCAGCACGCGCAGGTGCCCAGAGACGGTGGGCCACGAGTGCTCGAACCGAGCGGCTATCGCTCCGGATGTCATCTCCCCGCCGCGGGCGTGCAAGACCGAGAGGATCATCCGCCGGGACCGATGCGCAAGCGCGCCGAAGACCGCATCGAAGTCCTCAAGCTCGGTCAGGCCTCGCGGCTGGTCGGTCACGTCCCGAGCTGGACTCGCCGATAGTGCGGGAACTCCCACCGCCGCCGGCCGTCGCGCTCCTCCAGCAGAGGCTCCATCGGCTCCCAGATAGCAACGACTGCCGGGTGCTCATGCGCGCGCTCGAATCCGCCCTCTACCCACGTGAAGATCTCCACGTACGTCGGCGGTTCATGCTTCGACCGGAAGATCAGCGATGGCTCGTCGGTAACGAAGCCGAGTTCGTGAAGTGTCCGCCAGTGACGCTCGAGTAGGTCAGCGAACTGCGTTTCGGCGTCCGGCCGCACCCGGTACGTGCAGATCACAGAATCATTAGCCATGTGCCTAATTATTAGGCAAGTGGCTAAGCAGTTGCAAGGACCAAGCGGCCCTGCCGACACCGAAACGATCACGCGCCTGGCCGAGTCGTGACGGCCATTCCGTATCTGGGCGGGCGTGCCATTCCGGGTCGCGGGCGACCGGGAAGGGCAGCCATTCGAGGGACTGGCCGGGCCCGCCTGAAGGGGCAGCCCTGCGTGCGATCGGTGTCCCGTCGCGCGGCCGAGCCGCGCTACGGCCGGTTGGCTGGCGTGCGTTGCTGTCTGGCCAGCCGGTCCGCAACCAGTCCCCGACATGGAAGAGGGGCGGCGCCCGGTGGCGTCGTCCCTCTTGGCTGTTGCCGCAGGTCTGGCCCCGCTGGCCTGGTCTCACCGCAACACGAGTTCGCGTACGTCGTCAGTCTGGACGGGGTGCTGGGCAATCGTCGGGGTAGCGTGGGTGCCGGTCGCGCTGTGACGCCGGCTGCGCCGGGTCGCGGCGGCAGCGCCGATGATCGCGGCCGCAAACACGATCGCGATGCCAACCACGGCAGCGAGTGCGTAGAGAGTGTCCTGAACCATCTGGAAGTTGATGCTCATCGCCGGCTCCTTATTATCGTTAACACCGTTTACACTCTTAGTATGCAACACCAAGGTAAACGGTGTCAACTCAAAAAATCGGCGTTCATTGAAGCTTGCCGTGATTACGCTCCCACCAGCCGCGACGAGCCCTGACGGGGCAGTCGCCGGCCGCTTCCAGCGGGAGCACGCCGCGCTCAGGTGTGGCGAAGCCTGCCGGAAGCTCTACGCGGCGCCCAGTACGCCGCCGCGGCTTCGGCAGCGGGGCATCGCGCATGCCGCACGGCGGTTCCTGGCATGTCGAAGCCGCGTTCGCGGTGCCGGCAGCGCTTAGGGTTGCATTTCGTGACCGGTCGGGATGTGCGCGTGGTCTACACCAAGTTCGACGGCAGCCTGCACTGGCATCACACGATGCAGTACCTGGGTGAAGACGAGCACGGCACCTGGCTAGGCGCGCCCGCCGGAAGGTCCAGCCAGCGGGGCAGCGAGCCGCCCGTCATCTTCCGAGAGCGAACGGTCCAGTTGTTTCCGGTCGGTGCGTGGTGGACGGCCGCCTTCAACGCAGCCCCGCGAACTACCGAGATCTACTGCGACATCACCTCGCCACCCGAGTGGCGAGAAGAGAACTGCGTGACAATGGTCGATCTCGACCTGGACGTGGTGAGACTGCGGGGGAATCAGCAGGTGCTGTTGGTAGACGAGGACGAGTTCGCCGAGCACCAAGTGCGGTACGGCTACCCGCCGGATGTGATCCGCAACGCTGAGCAATCGGCGGCCTGGCTCCAGGCGGTGATCGGCGCCGGAGCAGAGCCGTTCGCGGGCGTCTACCACCGGTGGCTCGAAGAGGTCCTATGACCGGTAGTGTGCACTCTGGCCCTGGTCGGGGCTTGTGCACCGTATGGTTCTGGGCTTAAATACGGGCACTTACAGCTACGCCGAGGAACCGCATGACGTCGTCCGCACCGAGGTGCCCGTTCCCCCCATAGCGCCAGGTGGCCCGGGGAAGAGCGTGCGGCCTCAGATCAGATTTACCGACTCAGCGGGGGAGCTGAAGGAGACACAACCCGGTGAGTTTCTTGCCCTTTAACCGTCCTGTGCGAACCGCGTTCGTCGGCCTCGGGCGGATCTATGACCTGAACGTCCTTGGCTATCGGGGAAATCCTGACGCCGAGGTCGTCGCCCTGGTGGATCCAAGCCCGGAGCGCCGCGCGCAACGGCAAGCCGACTGGCCGGACGCGGCCACGTTCCCCTCCATAGCTGAACTTGCCGCAAGCGGGATCGAGGTGGATGCCGCAGAGTCGCTGCTACCCGTCCCCCTGCATGTCGACGGGGTCGTCGAGATGCTGGACCACGGCTGGCATGTGAACGCGCAGAAGCCGATGTGCAACGACCTGGCCGGCGCGCGACGGATGATCAAGGCGGCGGATGCTAACAACCGCATCCTGCGGGTGATGGAGAACTACCTGTTCTACCAGCCGCTGCACCGGCTCAAGGCCATCATCGAGTCGGGCGAGATCGGCGAGATCGTCGGCTACCACATGAAGATGGTCGGCGTCGGCAACGGTGGCTGGGATGTGCCGTTCAGCGCGTTCGAGTACCAGATGGAGCAGATGAAGCTCGGCCGCGGGATCATGGTGTTCGACGACGGCTGGCACAAGCTGTCCACCGCGATCTGGCTGTTCGGTCCGATCCGAGAGGTGCGGGCCTGGATCGGTAATACGCACATGGGTCCTGGCGTCGACATCGATGCGCCCACGATGATCATCTGGGAGCACGAGAACGGGGTCCGCGGCGGCTGGGACGTCACCTGCGCGCCCGACATGTACCTGCGCTCCGACTACTACACCAACGACGAGCGCTGGGAGGTGACCGGGTACCACGGGTTCGCCCGGGTCAACCGCTGCACCGGACGCGGCATCCAGCAGCCCAGCCTGGAGGTGTACTCGGCCGGCGAGATGCGCAGCTATCACGCGCTCGACGACGATTGGGGTAGCAGCTTCCGCGAGTCCGGGCGGCACTGGCTGCGCTGGCTTCGTAGCGGCAATGGCCCGCTGCTGTGGAGTGCGGAGGAGGCGGCCGACGTGCTGCGGTTCGCGTTGGCCGCGTACGAGAGCAGTGCGGCTGGCAGCGTCGGCGTCGACCCGCGCAAGGTGAGCTAGGCGGGCCGTCGGCCGGCCGCGCGCGTCTGGGCGCCGGGCCGCAACTCGGCCCGCGGAGGATGAGGTTCTCGCCGAACCGACTAAGACTGCGGCCTGCTTCCCCACAGCTGATCCGTGGCGATCCTGGCGCCCTCAGCCATCGCGGCCAGCTTCAGCCACGTGATCCTCGGCTTGACCGGGTAGAAGCCGGAGAACGTGCCGAACCCGCAGTCGGTGCCGGCGATCACGTTCTGCTTGCCCACGAGGTTGGCGAACCGGGTGATCCGCTGAGCGACCAGTTCAGGATGCTCCACGAAGTTGGTGGTCGAGTCCAGGACGCCCGGGATGAGCACCTTGCCGTCGGGCAGCCGCACGTCCTGCCAGACTGTCCACTCGTGCTCGTGCCGCGGGTTGGCCGCCTCGAACGAGAGGCCGGCCGGACGGGCCTCGAGGACAACGTCCACGATCGAGGCCATGGCGATGTCGGTGATGTGCGGGCGCTCGACATTCCCCCAGCACAGGTGCAGGCGCATCTGCTCGGGCGGGATGTCACGGACGGCGTGATTGAGCGCGCGCACCTGCGTCCTGATCTTGGCGCGGAACTCGTCCTCGGTGAGGCTGTCGTTGCCGATCATGCCCCTGGTCATCGCCAGGTCAGGGCAGTCAAGCTGAAGCACGATGCCGGCGCCTGCGATCGCGTCGTACTCGGGCTTCATCGCGTCGGCCAGCGCGAACAGGTACTCCTCTTCCGTCGGGTAGTAGCTGTTGACCAGGAACGTGGCGATCACGCCCGGCGACGCCGCGGTCATGAAGACGTCGGCGGGCTCCGCGTCGCGCACGCTCGCCTTGAGGTTGGCGATGTCCTTGTGCACCGCCTCAGGATCGGCCAGGGTCACCGGGCCGTCGCAGGCCGGCAGATTGATGGCGGCCATCAGGGTCTGACCGCCGGCCGTGGCCGGGCTGAGCTCGGGGAACTCGCTGCCCTCGACAGTCCTGATCGGACGGCCGGTCCCGCCGAACCCGGTCAGCCTGTCCTTGACGTACGTCGAGTAGCCGACCTTGCCCATCTCGCCGTCGCTGACGACCGTGACGCCCGCCGCCAACTGACTCGCGACCACGTCGGCCACCGCTTGGCTGACGCGCTTCTCGAACCCCGCGCCGTCGACGGCCCTGCCTGCTTCCCGGTCGGCGATCAGCCGGTCGAGGTCCTCGGGCCTCGGCAGGCTCCCGGTGTGGGTGGTCAGAATCCGGTCGCTGCTCCGGCGCATGCTCAGGCTCCTCTCGCGAGTTCGACTGCAGCGCGGGTGCAGGGCGCACAGCCCACACTGCGCCCTTTGAGGGGAACGCGCCAGGGCCGCGGCTAACTGCTCAGAAGAGGCGCGCGCGCTCCCGCCGCCCGGCATTCGGCCGGGCTCGGCGGGCAACCGGCCCGCTCGGCCGAGCGTGACGTCGGCCCGGCCGGTGGGGCCGGGCGGAGTGAGCTCGGCTGGCCCGGCTGCGACCGAGGCTGCGCGAAAGGCGATAGTGGGATGCCAGCCCGCGTTCTGATCGGCCAGGATTGACAGGTTCCGTCGGCGAGGCAGACGTTTAACGCTACGGTTAATTAACATAGCTGCTAAGTAAGGCAGGCCGACTGGCGCCTGGGTACGGCAGGAGAGCAGAGCGACCGAAGGGACGGACCAATGACCAGGGAAACTGAGGAGATCACGATCTCGCGCATCTTCGACGCACCGCCCGAGCTCGTCTACCGCGCCTTCGCCGATCCCGACCAGCTGTGCCTATGGTTCGGCCCGCTCGGCTACTCGGTGCCGTGCGAGACGGTCCAGATTGACGCCAGGCCCGGCGGCTTCCAGCGGTTCATCATCATTAACGACGACGACCCGGCTGAGCGGAGCACGGTCGAGGCGACGCTCACCGAGGTCGTCGAGAACAAGCTGCTCGTCGGCCATCATGAGATCACGGGTCTCCCCGGTATCACCGGCGCGGTCAGGTACCGGCTCAGCCTGGAGTTCCACGAGGAGGGCGGAGGCAAGCAGACCAGGCTTGAGCTGCGGCAGGGGCCGTTTGCCGATGACATGGGCAGCCAAGCGGCAGCCGGCTGGGAGGGCTCGTTCACCAAGCTCGACTCGCTGCTGCGGCGGTCGCTGTGACCGCTGCCTGCTCGTCGTCGCGGGATTACCGCCTGACCTGGTAGATCAGGTGGGTGACGCGGTCGCCCTCGATAACGGCCGGCCCGTCTAGCTCGGCCGGCCCGACCTGCTCGAAGAATCGGATGCCGTCGCCGAGGAAGGCTGGCACCAGGCTGATCCTGACCTCGTCGAGCAGGCCGTCGCGCAGGCACTGCTGGATAACGTTCGGCCCGCCGACCCCGATCCAGCCGTCTTCGCCTGCCACCGCGGAGGCCTGCTCGACCGCGCTGCGCACCCCGTCCGTGACGAAGGTCACTGGCAGCGGCGAGTCAGCCCGCGGCCAGCCCTCGGGAACGGCGTGGGTGACCACGAAAATCGGAACGCCGAACGGCATGCCGTTTTCGCCCCACTGGCCAACATCGAAGAGCCGCCGGCCAGCGATCATCGCCTTGACGTTCCGCATGCCTTCCCTCAGGTAATCGGCGCTAGCCTGCGAGGTCCGGAATGTCCAACGGTCGGGAAAGGCCGTCGGCGTCTCGACTGGCCCGTTTCCGTACCAGTCGAAGAGGGGGCCGACCTGGTCGTCCCTGCGCGCGACGAACCCGTCGAGCGACATCGAGAGCTCCCCGATCACTCTGGCCATGACCGTTTCTCCTTTCCCGCTGCATGACCCGCCGCGTGTCCTGGCGCCGGCGGGGCTCATCTCCCGAACCCGGCCGGCGGCGCGGGTGTGAAGATAGGTAGTGCTGCCGCCATTAGCTAGGTCATCCCTAGCGCTGGCGCCGTTGCTCATTCAACGGTGCCCGGCCGCTTTACTCATCGGTCGTGCGCCGGGTACGCGGCGAGCCTGTCACACTGCTGCGGTAGCTTCGGCTGAACGGTCGGTCAGGCCGGCACCCTAACGGAGAGCGAGGGCCAGCACGTGTTGCGGCGTGAGCAGAGTCTTCCACCGCGCGTGCGGGCGCTGCTGATCTACGTCAGCATCCTCGCGCTGGTCGAGCTGAGCTTTTACACGGCACTGACGCCGCTGCTGCCGCACTACACGCACGTGGCGGGCCTGTCGAAGGCGGGCGCAGGCTTCCTCGTCGCGGCCTACCCCGCAGGAACGCTGACCGCGGCGCTGCCGAGCGGCCTGCTGGTCGCGCGGCTGGGCGACCGCAAGGTCGTGCTGCTCGGCCTGGTCCTGATGAGCGTGTCGACATTCGTCTTCGGCTGGTCGTCGTCGGCGTACGTGCTCGACACCGCGCGGTTCGTGCAAGGGCTTGGTGGCTCGTGCATCTGGGCAGCCGGGCTGGCCTGGCTTGCGACCGCCGGCCCGCCGGAACGCCGAGGCGAGATGATCGGCACGGCACTCGGGGCCGGCGTCGGCGGGGCGCTGCTCGGCCCGGTAATCGGCGCGATCGCGAGCCGGGTGGGCACCGGACCGGCGTTTTCCGCCGCCGCCGTGGCCGGCGGGGTACTGATCCTTGCCGCCTTCATCCTCCCGGCCCCGGCCGAGGTTGACGAACCGCAAGGCCTGAGCGCGGCGCGGCCCGCCCTCCGCGATCCGCAGGTCAGCGCCGGCATGTGGCTAACCGCGCTCGGGGGCGTGGCATTCGGCGTCATCGACGTGCTGGCGCCCCTCCGCCTGAGCCGGCTTGGCGTTAGCGCCCCCCTCATCGGGCTGACCTTCCTGCTTGCGGCGGCCATCGAGTCGGGCCTGTCGCCGCTGACCGGCAGGCTCGCTGACCGGCGCGGTCCGCTTGTCTCGGTGCGCATCTCGCTGGCCGCCGCGGTCGTGGTCAGCCTGCTGGCTCCGGTGGCAGCCCCGGCCGCAGTCCTGATGACGCTGCTGATCCTTGGCCTGCCCGCGTACGGGTTGCTCTTCACCCCGTCCCTGTCCATGACCAGCGGCGGCGCGCACCGAGTCGCCCTCAACCAGGGTCTGGCATTCGGGCTCACCAACCTGGCCTGGGCCGTCGGCCAGGGGATTGCCTCCGCCGCGGGAGGTGCGATCGCCCAGGCAACCAGCGACTTCGTGCCGTACGCGCTTCTCGCCGCGACGTGCCTGGTCACGCTGCTCGCGACGCAGCCGGCCGGCCGCCAGCTGATCGCCCGCAGGCTGTCGGGCAACCGGAAGCCCGAGCCGCGGCCTGACCGGGTCTGCGACGGCTAATACCGACATCCTGACGGTCTGGAGGTCGAGTCCGGCGCTATAACCCGTTTCGTCACCGGGAGATCGGAAAACCTTGGGCGGCGTGAGGGTCGGCTGGACATGCATGGGTTCCGTATGGCTTGATCCGGCCCCCTGGCCGACCGCTTATGCTGGTGTTACCACGGAAAAATGGCAGGTCAGGCAGTGGCATCCAAGTCAGCACCTGGACTGGTGGGCAGGGCGCGCGCCCGACTGAGCACGAACAGCATCGCCACGCTGGCGGGCCTGCTTGCGCCACTCGCGCTGTCTGTTGTGCTGGTGCCCTTCCGGTCCAGCTTTGCCAACACCGATGCCGCGCTCGCGCTGCTGCTGATCGTGGTCGCCGTCGCCGTGATGGGGTACCGACCCGCCGGATACCTGGCCGCGGCCTCGGCGGCCGCCTGGTACGACTTCTTCCTGACCCGGCCGTACGAGACCTTCGACATCTCCCGTGCCACCGACATAGAGACGACAGTCTTGCTGCTGCTGATCGGCTTCGCGGTGACTGAGATCGCGGTGTGGGGGCGCCGGCAGCACCTGGTGGCGAGCCGACGGTCCGGTTACCTCGAAGGGATTAACGACGCCGCTCGGGCGGTCGCCGAGGGTGACTCGCCTACCGCCCTGATCGAGCAGGTTTCGGGGAGGCTGAAGCAGTTGCTGTCGCTGCGGTCATGCCAATTCCAGTACGGCGTGGCCGGTCTCGGCAGGCCAGCCAGGATCGAACACGATGGAGTCGTCCTGGTCAGCGGCCGGATCTGGGACGTGGAGCGCGAGGGGTTCCCGCCCAGCGCTGGAGTGGAACTGCTGGTGGAAAGCGGCGGCCTGCTGCAGGGCCGCTACCTGATGCAGCCCGACCCGGATGCGCGGCCAAGCCGTGAGCAGCTCCTGGTCGCCGTGGCGTTTGCCGACCAGGTCGGCGCCGCGCTCGGATCGGGCCAGCCGACCGCCAGGTAACGCAGAGGACCCGGGCGCGGCACGCGAGCAAGCGCTTGGGAGGTTACGCGGCGAACAGCCATAATGGCGCCGTGAGTCCCACGCGCAAGAGCGAGCCGGTTGCGGCCGGATCCAACGGCACCCGGTCTCAGCGCCGCGATGACGTCGTGAGGCTAGCGGCTGAGTTGTTCGCGCAGAAGGGCTTTCGCGCCACGACGGTCAGGGAGATCGCGGACGCGGCCGGGATCCTGTCCGGCAGCCTGTATCACCACTTCGACTCCAAGGAGTCGATCGGCGATGAGATCCTGGCCGGCTTCCTGAACGACGTGCTCGCGGCGTACCGCGCCGCGGTCGAGGCGGCCGGTGACCCTCGGGACACGATCGAGCGGATCGTCAGGACCAGCAGCCACACGCTGGCCAGGCACCGCGCAGCCCTGACCATGCTGCAGAACGACTGGAACTACTTCTCGACGCAACCCCGCTTCGCCTATCTCCGCGAGGACCTGCGCGAGATCGAACGGATCTGGATTCACCAGCTAGAGCAAGGCAAGGAAGCCGGCCTGTTCCGCGAAGATCTCGACGTCAGGGTCACCTACCGGCTGCTCCGCGACATCCTCTGGCTGCCCATGATCTCCCTGCAGGCCGGGGGGTTCGACACCGATGAGGTCGTGGACTCGTTTCTCCGCCTCTTGTTCGACGGGATCACCAGTCCAGACGCGCGGGCGAGGGCGAGCCGCGGCAAGGCCCGGCCGGGCTGACCAGCGGCCGGCAGGCCGGGCGCCAAGCCCGTCAGCCCGCCGCCCAGGTGCGGTGGCGCGGATGCCAGTCCCCGTGCCCGGTGGTCTGCGTCAGCAGGCACCGGCCGATCAGGAACTCGAAGAACTCGCCGTCGCTGAACCCGTCCGGCTCCGAATGCAGGTGGCGCTCAGCCAGGAACTGGGCCGTGGCGGCGCGCCGCAGATCGGCCTGGGCCATGCGCTCGGCCCTGCCAGTGAGGTAGAACGCGTCCTCGCCGGCCGCTGGCGGGAACGAGTGGAGGGCGAACCGGCCGTCTCGGTCCAGGTCGTCGCGCTTGGGCGACGGGATGATGTGCGCGACCAGTCGCTCGCCCATGACCAGCGGGCAGATCGGATGCAGCCGCGGGCCGCCATCCGAGCGGACCGTGGACAGGAACGCTAGCCCGACTCCGAATTGATACAGCAAGTCCCGGCCCGGTCCGGCAAGGTCAGGCCGAGCGGCGCCAAACTGACCCCAGCTGACGACGGCCATGCCGCAATGCTGGCACGGCCCGGTGACAATTTGCCCGCCCTCGCGAGCCTGCCTGGCGCGGCGAGCACCTGTTACGCTGACCAAGCAAGCGTTTGGTTATGGGTTGGCAGCCGCGGTCATAGCCAGGCGACCCTTGCCCGGAGAGGTGATGAATGGGCCGTCTGGATGGGAAGGTCGCGCTGATCACGGGGGGCGCCCGGGGCATGGGCAAGGCGCACGCCCGGCTCTTCGTCGCCGAGGGTGCCAGGGTTGTCCTCGGCGACCTGCTGGACGATAAGGGTCAGGCCCTGGCGGCCGAACTCGGCGAGGACAGCTGCCGCTACGTACATCACGATGTGACCAGCGAGACGGACTGGGCGGCCGCCGTCCGGGCCACAACCGATGCCTTCGGCACCCTGAACGTCCTGATCAATAACGCCGGGATCCTGAAGAACAAGAAGATCGCCGAGATGACGCTGGCCGAGTTCCGGCAGGTCATTGACGTCAACCTGATCGGCGAGTGGCTGGGGATCAAGAGCGTGATTGAGCCGATGACCAAGGCGGGCGGCGGCTCGATCGTCAACATCTCCTCGGTCGAGGGCTTCACCGGCGCGGCCGGCCTGTCGGCCTACAGCGCGAGCAAGTTCGGCGTCCGCGGCATCACCCGGTCGGCGGCGCAAGAACTCGGCAAGCTCGGCATCCGGGTCAATTCCGTGCACCCCGGCGGCATCATGACCACGATGACGGCAACCGCGTTCGAATCGTTCACCGACATCTCCGGCGGCGAGGCCTTCCTGAACTCCCTGCCGATCCCGCGGTTCGCCAGGTCGTCAGAGGTGTCGCCGTTGGTCGTTTTCCTCGCTTCCGACGAGTCCTCGTACTGCACCGGCAGTGAGTTCGTCGTCGACGGCGGCATGCTGTCCGGCCCCGGTTACTGACAAGGAGCACGTGCCAGATGACGCAGTCGCCAGCAGTAGCCGGGCTTGTTGCCATCGTCACCGGTGCGGGGAACGGGCTCGGGCGGGCGGAAGCCAGGGCCCTTGCCGCAGCCGGCGCCAGCGTGATCCTGAACGACTTGCCCGGAGACGCGGTGGACGGCGTCGCCGCGGAAATCCGGGTGGATGGCGGGACGGCCGTGGTCAGCGCCGGCGACATCGGCGAGTGGTCGACCGGCGAACGGCTGCTGGAGACGGCGGTCAGGGAATTCGGCCAGCTCGACATCCTGGTCAATAACGCGGGCGTGCTCCGCGACCGGATGATCTTCTCCATGTCAGAACAGGAGTGGGATCTGGTTGTGCGGGTGCACCTGCGCGGGCACTTCATTACCTCCAGGCTCGCCACCGCCCACTGGCGTGACCGGAGCAAGCAGGCGGGCGGCCCGGTCTACGCGCGGATCGTGAACACCTCGTCGGAGGCGTTCCTGCTCGGCTCGTCCGGGCAGCCGAACTATTCGGCGGCCAAGGCCGGAATTACCGCGCTGACCGTGACGACCGCGCGCAGTTGTGCCAGATACGGAGTGCGGGCCAACGCGATCTGCCCGCGGGCGCGCACAGCAATGACGGCCGACCTGATGGGCGCGGCACCCGGTACCGGGCCCGACCCGCTCGCGCCGGAGCACGTGGCGCCGCTCGTCACGTACCTGGCCAGCCCGGCGGCGGCGCACATCAACGGCGAGGTGTTCGTAGTTCACGGCGGAGTTGCGGCGCTCATGGCGCCGCCGAGCATTCGTGCGGTCTTCCGAGCGACCGAGCACGGCTCGCCGGATGGCATGTGGACCCTTGACTCGATCGCGGGAGCGCTGACCGGACTCGAGACCGGACCTTCGGCGGCGGGGTTTGCCTGTGAGGAAGCTAATGCGCTCGCCACCGACACGATCGGGTTCGGCCCTGCTGGCGCATGACCTCGGCGAGAAGCTGAAGCTGACAGAGCGATGTGCCGCCAGGCACGGGCACCTTGGGGAAGCGCCCGTGCCTGGGCGGCACGAGGATCGGCTCCGGCGGCCGGCGCTTAGTCTCGGAGCCCCGCACCCGCGTGAGCTACGGGTGCGGGAGTCCTGCGCCGGCAGTATGCGCGCCGGCTACGCCCCGGACTTCTTGCCCGGCTTGCCCGCGGGGCGGCTGGGCCTGCCTGGGTGGTGCGGGGCGTGCTTGCCGATCGGGAATGGCCGGTGCCGGTGGGGGAACGGCTTGCCGACCGGGTGTGGGAAGGGCGGGCACGACGCGGTAGGCGTCGGGCTCGGCGACGGGCTCGCCGTCGCTGTTGGCGTCGGGCTCGGCGACCACGACGGCTGCGGGCTCGGCGATCCGGATGGATGCGGGAATGGTCCGCAGCCGGGCCGGAAGGGGAAGTGGTGGGGGTGCCGCCGGGCGAACCCGCAGTACGCGGCTATCTTGTTAGCCCCGCCGGCCGCCTGCTCCAGCTGCTTGAAGGCCGCGGCCTTCTGCGCGGCCGTGCCGTGCCTCTCAGCGCGGAAGAAGGCGACGCAGGCCGCGGGAACCTTGAAGTGGTGATGCGACTTCGGGTGCGCCGGGCGCGTGGCCGAAGTTGTGGTCGCGGTCTTGGCCGGTGCACCGATCAGGTCATGAGCGATGCCCTGGGCCGAAGATGGTAGTGCTCCGGCGTAAGCGGCGGTGGCAACGCCGCCGAGCGCGATGGCGACGACTGCAGCTGCGGCCACCGCTTTAGCGGATGCAAGTTTGGTGAGCAAAGAGGGCCTCCGACGACGTCTTTGACCAGCAGGGTCAGACACGCCGACACGCGCCCGGAACTCGGCCAGGGCGACGGTCTCGCCGACAAGCTCATCGCTCGCCGGCCGGGCCCGGAGTGCGGCTACGACGTCTGCGGCGGGCTGCAGTCCCGCCGGCAGATCGCCCGGCACCTCGGTGCCCGAGAGCAGCGCCGCCAGGGCAGCGTCCTCGATCGCGGACGCGTCCCGGCGGCTCAGCCATGAAAGGTTCGGCATGTCGTCGTCCGGAACGCTGTAGCCGCTCACAGCGTTACACCCGCTTCCGCCGCAATTTGCGCGAGCTGGCGCAAACCGCGATGTGCGGCCACCCGGACCGCACCGGGGTTGCGGCCGACCATCTTGGCGACGACTGCTGTGTCGAGCCCGGCGACAACCCTGAGCAGGATCACCTCTGCCTGCAGCGGCGGCAGCGTCGCCAGCATCGCCATGGCATTCTGCGTGCTCAGATGCTCAAGGGCGATATCGGCGGCATCCGCGGCCAGCGGCAGGCGACCGGGCGGCACGTCGCCGAGCTGGATCGTGGGCCTGCGTGACCTGCGCCTGGCATCGTCGATCACCTTGCGGCGGCTGATCGTGAACAGCCAGGCTCGCCAGTCCTGCTCCCCGCCGCGGAAGTTGGTCAGACCGCGCAGCACCTGCAGCCAGGTCTCGGCGGCAATGTCCTCGGCGACCTCGGGCGCGATGACGCGCAGGTAGCGCAGCAACGATGGATTCGCGTCGCGGAACAGCAGCGAGAAGGCATCTTCGCTGCCCTCCTGCGCGGCCTCCATCACTGCGGCGAAGCGCTCGCTCAGCACAGGGCCGAGTATCGAGGCTTATCGAGCCCGGGCGCAGCGGAACCGGCATTTTAAGGACAATCGTTTACGGCGGCCCTGGCCGCCCGCACGGGCTCGGCGGGCGCCGCCGACATCACTGGCCGAACT
>JASHUE010000757.1:0-3570 GCA_030040195.1 Streptosporangiaceae bacterium
ACGCCGTTCAGTGGAAGGAGTCGCCACAGGCACAGGACCCGGTCGCGTTCGGGTTGTCGATCGTGAAGCCCTGCTTCTCGATCGTGTCCACGAAGTCGATGGTCGCGCCGCTCAGGTAGGGGACGCTCATCTTGTCGGTGACGACCCGGACCGTGCCGAACTCGCTCACCACGTCGCCGTCCATCTGGCGCTCGTCGAAGTACAGCTGGTAGCGCAGGCCGGAGCAGCCGCCGGGCTGCACGGCGATGCGCAGCCGCAGGTCATCGCGGCCCTCCTGCTGGAGCAGGCTGCCGACCTTGACCGCCGCCGCTTCGGTGAGCACGACGCCCTTGGTGGTCGCCTCGTCCTGAACTGTCATCTGTATTAGCTCCTGCAATCCGACTGGCCGCTGCCCCGTTGGCACGCGACTTCGTCTACTGCACAGACAACGATAATCCCCGCTGCCACATTCCGGTCGGCGCGGTACCGGTAGCATGGGCGATCCGCGCATTCTAACCGGAATATCCGGAATGCGCTATCCGGCTGGGTTTTGCCGGATGCGGCGGGCCGCCGTCACGCGCGATCCCGGCGGGAACTACGATGGGTATCGTCAGTTAGACGATAAGTACCGGAGGGCGGGCTCCTATGACTACGTCGACACGGCACAGCGCTCAGCTCCGGACCGGGCCGGGTCGGTCCCTCCCGCTCCTCGTGCTGGGCCACGAGGCCGATCCTGACAGCGAACGAGGCGTGCAGTGCCCCGGCGAGCTGCCGCCGCCCAGCGACCCGGCCCTGGTGTCGCGGGCCCGCGCGGCCCGCAGGGCCCTCGGGGACCGGGCCTTCATCCTCGGCCATCACTACCAGCGCGATGAGGTCATTCAGTTCGCCGACGTGACCGGTGACTCGTTCAAGCTGGCCAGGGAGGCTGCGGCCAGGCCCGACGCCGAGTACGTCGTGTTCTGCGGCGTCCACTTCATGGCCGAGTCGGCCGACATCCTGACTTCGCCGCGGCAGCAGGTCGTCCTGCCCGACCTGGCGGCCGGCTGCTCCATGGCCGACATGGCCACGTATAACCAGGTCGAGGAGTGCTGGGACTCCCTCGAGGATCTCGGCCTCGCCGACCAGGTGATTCCGGTTACCTACATGAACTCCTCAGCCGACATCAAGGCGTTCACTGGCCGGCACGGCGGGACGATCTGCACGTCCTCCAACGCCCGCCGGGCGCTGACCTGGGCGCTGTCCAAGGGCGGCAAGGTGCTGTTCCTGCCCGACCAGCATCTGGGACGTAACACCGCGGTGCTGGAGCTCGGACTCAGCCTGGACGACTGTGTGGTGTGGGACCCGCACGCCCCGGGCGAGACCGGCGGACTGACCCCTGACCAGCTACGGGACGCGACCATGATCCTCTGGCGCGGGCACTGCTCGGTGCACGGGCGGTTCTCCCCCGAGTGCGTGACCGAGGTCCGTGACCGCATCCCTGGCGTGAACGTGATCGTCCACCCCGAGTGCGTGCACGAAGTGGTCCTGGCCGCCGACCAGGTCGGGTCGACCGAGAAGATCATCTCCACGATCGAGCGCGCGCCGTCCGGGTCGGCCTGGGCGGTCGGCACTGAGCTGAACCTGGTCCAGCGGCTGGGCCGCGCCAACCCGGACAAGACCGTCGTTTTCCTCGACAAGACCGTCTGCTACTGCTCGACGATGAACCGGATCGACTTGCCGCACCTGGTCTGGGCGCTGGAGTCGCTGGTGGCCGGGCAGGTGCCGAACCGGATCAGCGTGGACGACAAGAGCGCCGAGGAGGCACGAACGGCGCTGGAGCAGATGCTCGCCCTGCCTTTATGAGCGTCGGGTCTCCCCGGCCCGCTCGCGGCGTGCTTACAGGCCGGGCGCGCCCCAGATCGGCATCCACCGGTTCAGGTCCGGCTCGATCTTGAGGTCGTCGCCAAGCGCGCCCCGGATCTGAAGCTCGAGCGCATTGTCCCGGCGCTCGCCAGGGAGCGGCGCGAACGGGTAGAACGTGCCGCGCTTGTAGAGGTAGACCAGCCCGAGCGAACGACCGCCGGAGTCGCGGCAGGCCAGGATCGTGCACAGCAGCTGCGGCCCGAAGCCCCCGAGCTCCAGCGACGAGTTCACCGCGTGCAGGTCGGTCACCAGGCCCTCGGCGTCGTCGGGCGAGTGCCGGCTCACCAGCCAGGTGAAGCCGTAGGAGTCGGTCGACACCTCAACGGGATTGCTGTCCTTGTCCATGCTCAACAGCTCGCGGACGTTCTGCTCGATGTCGCTGAACGCCCGGCCCTCAGCGGCGCGGAAACACACCGACCCCGCGCCGGTCGGCCGGAAATCGGTGCCGGCCTCGAGCGTGAGCAGCGCCCCTGGCAGGGCGAAGAGCTGGTCCAGGTTCGGCGGCACCGGCTTCGTCCGGCCTAGCAGCGCATCCAGGAATCCCACCTGATTACCTCCAGCGAATCGGCCCGCCCGGGCTAAGGCCAGGCCCGCCCAGGCTAAGCAAAATCGGCGCGCCCGGCGGGCGGGCCCAAGCTGAGGGCCCGCCCGGCGCACTGGCCCAAGCCGAGGGCCCGCCCGCCGGGACGGGCCCGGTGTTACCTGCTGAGCTGCTTGGAGATCTTGTCCAGCTGGGCCAGGCGCTTCTCCAGCGACGGGTGCGTCGAGAAGATCTCGGCTACGCCCTGCTGCTGCCCCGGGCGCTTCGGCCGCAGCGCGGGCGCGAAGAAGAACGCGTTCAGCGGCTCGGCCGCACGCAGGTCCTTCATCGGGATCCTGCCCATGTCGCCGGTCACCTTCACCAGCGCGCTGGCCAGGGCCCGTGGCTGGCCGGTCAGCAGGGCGCCGGACCGGTCCGCCGACAGCTCACGGTACCGGGACAGCATCCTGATCAGCAGGAAGCTGATCGCGTAAACCACCATGCTCAGCAGCATGATCGGGATGATGAGCAGGGCACTCTGGTTATTGCGGCCCCGGCCCCCGAACAGCTCGGAGTAAAACGCGAACCGTACCATCAGCGCCGCGATGATGCCGAGCAGCGAGGCCACCGTCATGACCGCGACGTCCTTGTGCGCGACATGCGACATCTCGTGCGCCAGGACGCCCTCAAGCTCCTCATTGTCCAGCTTGTCCATGATGCCCTTGGTCGCGCAGAGGACGGCCACCTTGGTATTGCGCCCGGTCGCGAAGGCGTTCGGCATTGATGTCGGCGCGATTGCCACCCGCGGCTTGGGCATGTCCGCCAGCGCGCACAGGCGGTCCACGATGCCATGCAAACGTGCCGCGTCCGGCGAGTCGTTGGGGCTCACCAGCCGCGCGCCCGAGGTGCGCAGCGCGATCTTGTCGGACCAGTAGTACGACGCGACCGCAGTGCCCACGCCGATCAGCGCGGCGAAGATGATCAGGACATCGGGGCTTGTCGAGCCACCGTGGCGGTGGGCATACGCGTCGATGAGGACGACGATCGCAGCACCAAAGCCGACGAACAGCAGACCCATCAGGAACATGGTTGCGCCCATCCGCGCAATCAGGCCCGGATCGGACGCGTAGCGAGTGCGCGCCATCGGCGCCGCCTCCCTTTCCCTGGGG
>JASHUE010000758.1:0-3349 GCA_030040195.1 Streptosporangiaceae bacterium
ACCACGATCCGGTGCCCGGATGTCTGCTCGGCCAGCTTGGCGATCACGTCATCGCCCGACCCGCTGGCCGCCACGACCCGAACTCGCCCGCCGCTGCCGTTAGCGTCGGCGGCTGGCCGCGCGGCTCCCTCCACCACGAGCACTATGTCGGGCAGCCAGATCATTCGCAGCGTCGCGGAACGGCGCCGGCTGGCCCGGCGTGCCGACAACTCAGCCGAGCCAGGCAACCCTGCGGCGCCCGGCGCTCCCGCGGACCCCGGCGAGACCGGCGATCCGGGCACCGCCAACCCCGGCGTTCCCTCCCCGTCGGTCGGCTCGCCAGGCAGCCGTGACAGGCCATCGAGAGTCAGCGGCTCGAGTTGGTCGCGCAAGCGCATCGCCGCACCGACCCGGTCGCGCCACCAGCCGTCGGGCCGCGAGCCGACCACGTTCGCTCCATCGACAATGATCGTGACGGACTCCATGCGGTCACGCAGCTCGGGCCAGTGCTCGGCGAATCCCGGATGCAGGTTCAAGCGTGCCACCTCCTGCGGTCGCACCCACGCAACATCCTCGGTCTCGTCGTAATCCGACTCAACCTCGAATGCGCCCGCCGCCTCGGCAAGCACCGTCGTGTAGGACCAGCCGCCGTGGTCATCGGTGAAGATCCCGCGCGGGCGTACCAGTCCCGGTGGCACGCCGCACTCCTCGGCCGCCTCCCGGAGCGCAGCGCTCAAGACCGATTCGTGGCTGTCCCGCGCGCCGCCCGGCATCCCCCAGGTGCCGCCGTGATGACTCCACCAGGTGCGCTGCTGCAACAGGACAGCGCCGCCGCCGGCAACATAGGCGAGCAGGCCGGCGGCGCCGAACCGGCCCCAGTGCCGGTGCCCGAGTTGGCAGTGGACCCAGCCATTCCCATCCCGGCTAGCCATCGCCGCCGACCCCGGCGCTGGCGTGGGACGCGGTGTAACGCAGCCCGTCCATGATCAGGTCGAGCAGCCGGCCGGCCTGTACCCGCTGAGATGGCTCGGCCGCGAACACCGACACGCCGCTGATGCCGACCAGCACGTCGTCAGGACTCACGTGAGGCCGCAACAGGCCCTCCTGCGTGCCCGCCCGCAGCAAGGCGTCTAGCGCGGCCAGCAGCCTGGCGCGGCTCTCGGCAAACGGATTTCCGCCGGAGGCGACGACCGCGCGCAGCGCCCCGGCCATCCCCCGCTTGGTCGTCATGTAGTCGACGAAGCTGTCCATCCACGCGCGCATCGCGCGGTCCGGCGGCAGTATCGCCAGGAGGTCGGGGACCGAGTCGCACAAGCGCGCGAGCTCGCTTCTATACGCGGCGTCGATCAGGGCCTCGCGGCTCGGGAAGTGCCGGTAGAGCGTCCCTATGCCTACTCCCGCCGCCCGCGCTATCGCCTCCAGCGTGGCCTCAGGCTCGGCTCGGGAGAACGCTGCGACGGCCGCGGTCAGCAGCAACTCGCGGTTGCGCTGGGCGTCGGCGCGCAGCGGCCGGTCATGCCCGGTCAACGACCTCTCCTTTGATGGCGGAACGGCGAAAGGGCTACTAACCGGAGGGTCCTCCGATTACTTTAACAGCGAACCGGAGGATCCTCCGATTGCTCATCGTACTTGCCGTCGGGGCCAGGCGCGCACGTCAAAAGAGCGTTGCCGCCCGGAAAGGCTGCTCCCATCGCCAGCCGCATCACCACGCCGTTCACAGCCCGGAGCACGACCGCTGAGGTCATCGACGGCGTCGCTCTCACCGGCAGGCGGGTCACCGTCACCGGCGGCGCGGTCAGCATCGGCATCGAGACCGCCAAGGCATTCGCCGGGGCTGGCCTTCGGGAGTTTCTGAGCAGACCGTCGCCGGCTGACCGGAGCGCCTCAGCCTAGGCTGTAGGGCATGCCAGATTCCATCCTTCCTCCTCCGCTGGCCAAGCTGCGCCAGCAGTGGACGGCGCCCCTGATCCTGGAACTCGACCTCACCGAGGGCATCAGCGAGTCCCGGCCTACCGACCCCGTCTCGGCCGTCATGGCCAGGAACCGGGTGGTCCTCGCCGATCTGCTCGAGGCGCTGCGCCGGGCCCGTGACGACTACCGTGTCGTCGCGCTGGTCGCCCGGCTGGGCGGCAAGGGCATCGGCCTGGCCGCCGTGCAGGAACTGCGTCGCGCAGTCAGGGACTTCGCCGCCACGGGCAAGTCGACCGTCGCCTGGGCCGATTCCTATGGCGAGTTCTCGGCCGGCAACGTGCACTACTACCTGGCAACCGCCTTCGACACCATCTGGCTGCAGCCATCCGGTGACCTCGGGCTCACCGGGATCGCGGTCGAACGGGTATTCCTGCGCGGGGTGCTGGACAAGCTCGGCGCGGAGTTCGAGGTTGCCAAGCGGTATGAGTACAAGAGCGCCGCCGAACAGCTCACCGAGCGCGGCTTCTCCGGGCCGGCCAGAGAGGCGACCGAGCGGCTCACCGCGTCGATCACCGAGCAACTCGCGCAGGCGATAGCCGAGCGGCGAAAGCTGACGCCGGACAAGGTCAGGGACCTGATCGATGCGGGCCCGTTCCTGGCGACCCAGGCCCAGCAGAACGGGCTGGTCGATCACCTCGGCTATCGCGACGAGGTCTATGCCGCCGTGCGCAAGGAGGCCGGGCAGGAGGCGATCCTGCAATACGTCGGGCGGTACCAGCGCAGCAAGATGATGATCGAGCGCGCGCAGAAGGTAGCGGCCACGTTCGCGGCCGGGCCCCGGCATGAGCCGTTCGTGGCGCTGATCTACGCGACCGGACCGATCCGGCGCGGCCGGAGCGGGCGGAGTCCATTCGGCGGCAGCTCCATGGGCTCGGACACAATCGCGGCCGCGATCAGGAACGCCGCCAAGGACCCGCACGTGCGGGCGATCCTGCTGCGGGTGAACAGCCCTGGCGGATCGTACGTCGCTTCGGACACGATCTGGCGCGAAGTGGTCCGGGCCAGAGCTGGAGGCACCCCCGTGGTGGTGTCCATGGGAGACGTCGCCGCGTCCGGCGGCTACTTCATCTCGATGGCCGCGGACGTGATCGTGGCCCAGCCCGGCACGGTGACTGGATCGATCGGCGTCATCACGGCCAAGCCGGTCCTCGGCGAGGCGCTCGGCCGGGCCGGGGTCAGCAGCGACCTGGTGTCCCAGGGCGCGCACGCCGCGATGTTCTCCCAGCAGCGTCCCTTCACCCAAGACGAATGGGCCCTCGTGAACGGCTGGCTCGACCATATTTATGCCGATTTCACGAGCAAGGTGGCGACCGGACGCGGAATGACCTCGGAGCAGGTGCACGAGCTGGCGAAGGGCCGGGTCTGGACCGGCGCCGACGCCCATGCCCGCGGGCTGGTA
>JASHUE010000759.1:0-2905 GCA_030040195.1 Streptosporangiaceae bacterium
TGCGCTTGTTCATCCCGGTGAGCTGCGGGTGCGGATCCGGCCAGTCGGTGAGCTGGGTCCGTTCGCCGCTGCTCAGCCGGGCGACGGCGAGGTTGGGCGGGCTGGTCCTGGTCTCGTGCCAGATCAGCACGCGGTCCCGGTCGTCGGCCAGGAATCCGAGCACTTGCTCGTAGCCGTCGGCCGGAGAGCGGAACAGCCGCTCGGTCTTCAGGTCGGTCAGGTCGAACCGGTCGAGAAACGGCCGGTCGCCCTCCGGGCTGGCGCCGTCGCCGCGCAGGTAGATGTAATCACCGTCCTGCAGGACCGTCCGGGCGCCGTTCGGCTCGACAGTCAGGAGCGGAGCTCCGGGGTCGAGGTAAGCCTCGTCGGCCGAGTGATCGAAGATCACGCGGCCCTGCTCTTGCACGGACAGATCGGTCAGCCGCGTGGTCAGCCACCGCCGATCCCGGTCGTGCTCGGTCATCATCAGCTGGCCCGGAGCGGCCATGCTGTACCAGCCGAGGCAGCGATGCTCGACCAGGCCTGCGACCTGTGGCTCGGCGCGGAACGGCGCGCCCAGCCTGACCAGCTGGTCGCGGTGCTCGGCCCCGGCCCGCGGGTCGCCGCCGTCGAGCGCCTCCGCCCAGACCAGGCTGGCCGGGACCGGTTCCTCCCACGTCACCATCCGGGGGCCGGTCGGCACGCCCTGGCGCGGCACCTCGTCGCTGACCGGCAGGTCGGCGATGACCCGCGCCGGCTCCCCGGCCGCCGACCACACCTCCACCGTGCGGGCAAAGTACGGATAGGGCACCCGGAACGAGAACGGCCGCTTCAGCCGGTACACCAGCAGGTGCCGGCCGTCGGGTGAGTCGGCCAGGTTGTAGTACAGGCCGGCCGGGCCTAGCGTCGTCGCGGTGCCGGTGCCCGGCTCGACCCGCAGCGGCACTGTCGTCGCCAGTGCCTCGAAGATGTCCTCGTCGGCGGTCGTCCGCAGCAGGTCCTGGAACGTGAGCATCTGCGAGTGCTTGCCCGCCGCCTCCTCGACCTGCGGCTCGATCGGCTCGGCGGCGAGCTCGGCCGGCCCGGCAGGCGCGCCGAGGACGAGCAGCGACGAGGAGTCCCTCGACCACCGCACGGTGGAACCACCCGAGGTGGGGTCGCCGCCGAGGACGTCGCGCACGCGCAATCCTGGTACCGGCGCGGCGACCGCGGCGATGGCATCGGCCACCCACACCGCGATGCCATCAGGCTCGTCGACGGTGAACGCGAATCTGCGCCCGTCTGGCGCCCACACCGGCACGCTGACCGACTGGCCGGCCGGCAGCTCCAGTGGCCGGATCTGATCGTCCGCGACCGACAGCACCGAGATGCCGGTGAGCCGGCGGGTACGCTGCCGGCCGGCGATCACCGGGTCAACTCGGATGCCGGCCAGCGACAGGAACGGCCGGGCCAGCAGCGCCACCGGTGGATGTGCCTCGTAGTGCACCAGTGCGGCGTACCGGCGGCCCGGAGCCAGCGCCGCCACCGGGGTCGGCGGGGCGTCAATGATCGCGACGATGTCACCGGCCGGGACCTGATACGCCACGCTGGCTCCTTTGCTGACCTAACTGTTCCGCTGCATCAGCCTTACTCAGCCCCCTGCCGGGCGCAAATCGCCCAGGCAGAATAGCGACCATGCAGCAGAGCGCACCAGCGCCGGTCACCGTCCCTGGCCTCGTCGACCACCACGCGCACCTGCTACGGCAGGCGGCCGGCGTTGGGTTTCCGGCCGACCGGCAGGCGGTGCGGGCATTCCACGAGCGGGTCGCGCGCGCAGGCAGCACCCCGATGGACGTGCTCGACCTGCCGCCGGCCGGATCCGGCCTGCCCGGCCGGCTGGTCGCCGGGCTGGCGCGGGCGGCCCGCGTGGGCCTAGTCGAGATTACCGAGATGGGCATGCGCGGCTGGGATTACCTCGACGCGCTGATCGCCGCGCAAGCCGCCGCGCCGCTGCCGGTCCGGGTGCGCATCTACGCGGCCAGCGGCCTGGCGGCAGATTCGAGCCAGGCCGACCTCGATGCCCGCCGCGCCGATTGCGGCCCGTGGCTGCGGATGGACGGCGTGAAGTTCTACGCCGACGGCTGGCTCGGCCCGCGCACGTGCGCGATGTGCCAGGACTTCGCCGACGCCCGCGACCGGGGGCTGCTGTTCACCGACGCTGCCGGTCTCGCCCGGCGCATCCAGCCGCTGGCGGCGCGAGGCTGGCGGATCGCCACGCACGCGATCGGCGACCGCGCAGTGCTGACCGTGCTCGACGCCTACGACCTGGCCTGGGATGACGATCCGACGGCGATGGCGGCCGCAGCGCCGCGGATCGAGCACGCCAGCGTGCTGTCGGACGACCTGATTGCCCGCATGGCGGCCGCCGGCGTGACGGCCGGCATCCAGCCATCGTTCGCCGTGACCGACGCCAGCATCCTGCTTCCGGCACTCGGACCGGCGCGGGCCGCGGCGGCCTATCCGTGGTCCGCGCTGGCCGCAGCGGGCGTGCCGATGCTGGCCGGCACCGACTACCCGATCGAGGTACTCGAGCCGCTCGTCGGCCTGGCCAGGCTGGTCGCCGGGCACTCGCGCCGGCCGGGGTTCGCCACGGCCGATGCCGCACCGGCGCAGGCGCTGCTCCCGACTGCCGCCGCGTTCGCCGCAATCAGTGATCCGGCCGCTGGACGCACCCTGCTGACGGCCGACCCGCGTACAGTCGCGCCGGACGACATCGACCAGATCGAGGTCGTCGGCACTAGTCCAACGCCGTTCTGCGCCTGAACCGACCGGGCGGACAGCGAGGTGTCACGGCCCGGCCGACGGCTGAGCCGGACAAACCATGCCCAAGCGTCCATGCCAAACCAGACAAACTGCCGACGCCGTGGCGGTTGGGTGCAGGGAGTGT
>JASHUE010000081.1:0-13236 GCA_030040195.1 Streptosporangiaceae bacterium
ACCGCACCCGACCTGCGACGACGCCGCGTACCTAGCGAGCGCGCGGTCCAGCCCACGCGCCGCGTCGCGAGGCGATACAGGAGGTCGGGTCGCGTCAGGCACGGCAGGCCGCGGACGTGAAGGCGCCCCAGCCGAAGCTGGGGCGCCCAGCCCGATATTCGAGGGTGCCGTACAGCACTATCGAGCACGCGATCCGCGCCAGCTAGATGCACGCCGGGCGGGGCCGTTTCCGGCCCCGCCCGGCGGCGGTTGACTGGTCGTGCTTACCCGATCGTGTACTCGTAGGGGATGCCGATTACGTCAGAGCCGGTAAGCCCGCCCTCCTGGATCTCGTTGAACGCGGCGAACACGTCGATGTAGAGCGTGCCTTGCACGACGGTGCCAGAACTGCCGTCGTCAGAGGGAGTGATCGTCAGATCGATCGTCCCGCTCTGGCCCGGCTTGATCGTGAACAGCGGGTTGAAGGTGGCCGACGACGACACGGTCTCGAGCCAGAAGTCGCCGACGGTGGACGAGGCGCCAGGGTCGAACGTCTGGGTCTCCGCGTTCACCGTGAACGTGGCAGTCCCGGTGGTGGTGTCCGGGTTCGTGAACCCGTCCGTTGCCGCTGGCGCCTGGGCGCCTGACCACAGGCCCGGCGACAGCGACCCGGCGCTTGCCGTCACGGTCAGCGACGGCGTGGTTGATCCTCCGGTGCTGCCCGGCGTGAAGGACGCGACGTCCGGGTCCGCGTCATCGTCGAACTCGCCGAGGTCAAACGTCATCGGAATGCTGGACTTGGCCGACGCAGCCAGCTCGGTGGTCTCGGTTGGCACGAGCCACTCGGGCGGCTCCGAGCCGGCCGAGAGCGGAACCGCCACGTCGGTTGCGTTCACCCCGATGAGCGGGTAGACCGTCGAGGTGTTCAGCCGCGGATCCAGGAAGAAGTTCTCCGAGGACTGGCCGTGGTTGGTGATTGTCACCGGCACGGTCACCGGGCTCGACAAGGTTGTGCTCGCGCTGTCCGGCAGCCCGGTGGCGGTGGCGCTGACGAGCGAGCTGAGCTGAATCCGCCCGGAGTACCGCTGGGAGACCTCGTTCCCGGTGCTGGGTGTGGCTAGCGCCGGGTCGTTGAAGTCCACCACGAGCGTCCACGTACCGGCTATCGCGTTGGCCGCGTAGACGTCCATATGCGTTCCCGTGCTGAACTCGAGCTCGTCCGTGGAGGTGATCGCCGCCAGCTGATAGTTCGAGCCGAACCCGGCGATCTCGCCATCCGGGTCGACCAGGTAGGCATTGATCTGCCGCTCACCGTCGTTGGTGAGGTTGACGGACGCGCTCACGTTCGGTGAGCCCGACGGCACGTTGAACTCGTAGTAGTTGATCTGGCCGTTCCCTGGCAGGTTGTCGCGGCCGTTACCGCCGGTCAGCGTGCCACTGAAGGCACCGCCGCTGGCCACGTCGACCAGGCTGCGGAGCGTGACCGCAATCGAGCCGGAGTTGATGTCGACCGACCCGTCGGCGTCGCCAGGGCTGCTCGGAGTGCGCGCCGTGAAGGTGAACGAGCCGGTCTGGCCGGCGCCGAGGTGGAAGGACGACGGGCTGACGTGACCGAACGACACCAGCTTCTCGGTACTCGCCTGGAAGCGGATGGTGCCCGTCGTGCCGGCCTCCGCGCCCCCGGTCTGGTCGTAGATGACCGCGGTCCAGCGGCCGGCCTGCGGGTGCAGCACATCGGTCGTCGTGAAGTTACTCGTGCCCTGCGGCTCCGACACGATTGCCAGCTTGCCGCTGGGGGTGATCAGGTCGAACCTGACTGCGGCGTTGAAGTTGAGCGTCGCAGCCGGGTAGGCGATCGACGCCACCAGCCTGGCCTCGCCTGAGTGCACGGTGAAGTGCGTCTCGGTGTAGTTGTTCACGAAGCCGAACGAGTCCACGAACTTCTTGCTCTTGGAGTTGCTCAGCGTGACCTTCAAGTTCTGCACGTTGTTCGCCGGGCCGAACGTCTGGCCGGACACGTGCACGGTCTGGCCGCTCGCGCCGGCGTTCGTGACCTGAACATTTGCCGTGACTAGGGTGTTTGGGTTCCCGATGCCGTTGATCTGGCCCTGCCGTGGCGATGGATTGGTTGGGCTCACGCTTTCGACGTTGGTCAGCAGCGTGCTGCCGACCCGGTGAGAGAGCCCGTAGGACTCAGCGAGCTCGACCGCGCTGTACGCGTTGACCAGGCCGGTGCCCTGCTCGTCGGCGGGCGCGCCGAGGCTGGTCGCGGTGCTCATGATGATCTGCTTGACCACGGCCGGCGACGGCGTGGTACCGCCGTGAGTCTTCCGGTACGCCTGGATAATCAGCGCCGCGATGCCTGCGGTCCACGGCGAGGCTTCGCTGGTCCCGCCGAAGAGCTCGAGTCCGTCGGCCTTGCCACCCCAGCTCTCGCAGTCGGGGAAGAACGACAGGTTGGTCGAGCAAGAGGCGAAGCTCGAGTCACCCGGAGCCGCGACGTCCACGGTGTTGCCATAGGCGTCGAAACCGCCCGAGCTGAGCGGCGATATGTTGTCGTTCAGCCAGCCCTTGGCGAACATGTCAGCCTGGCCGTAGTTGGTCATCGCGAACGAGCGCAGGTCGGTGGTCGAGGCGGCCGAGATGACCTCGGGGTCGGTGGCCGGCGAGCCGATCGTGCTGCTGGACGAGGAGTCTCCGGCCGCGACCACGACGGTGATGCCGAGCGCGACGGCCGCGTCGTCGAAGGTCTTGAGCGCGTCGGTCGTGTTGGAGTCGGGGAATCCGTTCTCGCCGAAGGACTCGTTGATCACGTTGGCCGGGTGGACGACCGTGGCGTAGTTGATCGCGTCCAGGAACGCCGACTCCGTGGTGCTGTTGGTGACGCCGAAGACCCGCAGGCCCTCGATGCTGGCGCCGGGGGCCACGCCCTCGATCCTGATGTTGCACGGGACGGTCAGGCCCTGGGTGGTGAAGTTCTGCACGTTGTAGACGTGCAGGCCCTGGCCGCCGATCGTGTTCGCGTCGCCGAACGCCTCTCCGCCTGCACCGCTGGGTCCCTTCGTCCCGTCGCCGGTGAAGTCCTCGTAGACCGAGAACGCGGACTTGCCGTCCTTGCGCTTGAAGTTGATGTTGTTCGGGTCCACGCCGTCGGCGATATATGCCACGGTCACGCCCGCGCCGGTGAAGCCAAGCGACCTGGCCGTCTTGGCGTGCGGGTTCGATGAGTCCACGCCGGTCAGCGACAGCGCCTCAGGTTCAAGCTGGACCTTGCCGTGCGGGAGGCAGGCGCCGGCGATTGGCTTGACCCGCGACGACTTGGCCGTGCCGACCGCGCCGGCCTGCGACACCGTCGGGCCCTGGATGACCTCGTCCGGGATCACCTTCGCCACGTCCGGGTTGGCCTCAAGCCGCGCCTCCTCGCCCGCCGACACCGTGGCAGCGAACGAGTTCACCAACTGGTAGGTGATGATGTGAGTCGCGTGGGTCTCACGCAGTTCGCTGAGTAGCGGGGCCTGGCTCGCAGCAATCGTCGCGAACCTGGAGGTCATCGCGGCCGAGTGGAGGGGCGCCAGGGCCGGCTGGTTCTTCATGAAGACAATCACGGCCTTGTCGACATTGACCGACAGCTTGGCCGCCTCTGCCTTCGTCAGTGGTTGCAGTGCCGCCTGGTGCGGGCTGGCCGCGCTGGGCGCAGCCAGCGCCGTGCCGACCTGAGCGGCAGCGAGCGCGGTCGCCGCTACGCCAACCAGCAACACGGAGCGCTTTCCTGGTCTCCTTACGGGCCGACGCGTCAACAGTGGTCGTCGCATTCGGAGGCTCCTCTAGGACAGGCGGCAACCTTGCCGCGCGCGTGGTGACCCCAATCCGCGACGGTAACAGGTGCCCTTTCGGTTCATCTATTTTTAGATGCATAAATTTTTGATCACGATACTTAGCGCTAGCACACGGTAATTGAGAGCACCCAGAACAGGACATTGAGGCAGGTAAAGGACCTGCGACAGAGCGCGATGGGGGGACTGACGGGAGCGTCACCCCTCCGAAACTTCCCCTGCGGCCGGATGCGACGCCGCCGCGCGACAGGCCGCGCGGGTGGGCCGACCCGAGTGTGGCACGTACTTTTGGCCGACCTGAGTGCCGTAGTGCTGACGGCAGCCATTCCGCGTCTTACCATGTACAAGCAGTGCCGAATGACCCGCAAGGAGGCACTGAGGGAGGACCGTCGCAGAGTGCAAGTGGGGGCGCATCTAGCGGTCGCCGTGTGATGCGCCTGGGGTGGGGACCCAATGGACGGTGTTCGGACGCAAGTGCGCCCGAAGCGGGTATTCGTCGGCCGCGGGCCGGAGCTGGCCGCGCTCGGTGCCGCGCTGGTCGCGGCGCGCGCGGGCGACCCGCAAGTCGTCCTGATCGAGGGTGAGGCCGGCGTCGGCAAGTCGTCGCTTATCTCCGAGTTCCTCGGTGGCCAGCCGAGCGTGCCGGTCGTTACCGCCAGCGGCGACGAAGCCGAGACGTATTTGCCGTACGGCTTGGTCGACCAGTTGAGGGCTCAGGCGGTCTCCCTTTCCGCCGACGTGCTGGCGGACCTCCAGCTCCTGTCCCACGGCCTGAGCGTGGACGCGGATCCGCTGAAGGTCGGCGTAGAGCTGCTGGAAATGATCTCCTCCCTGCAGGGAGACGAGACGGTCGCGGTGGTGATCGAGGACCTGCAGTGGGTTGACCCGCCGTCCGCGCGCTCGCTGCTCTTCGCGTGCAGGCGGCTCACCGCCGACCGTGTGCTCGTAATCCTCACGTGCCGGCTAGGCGGGACCTCGTCGCTTGGCGAGGGGTGGGAGCGCTTCGTCAGCAGCGACCGCCGCTCCACCCGGCTCATGCTTGGCGGGCTCGGCGAGGAGGAGCTCGGAATGCTGTGCCGGGCCCTTGGGCGCACTCAGCTCTCCGACCGGGCTTTCCGCAGACTGCGGCGATTCACGGCCGGCAACCCGCTGCTCACCCGTGAGCTTCTGGCCGAACTAACCGACGACGCGCTGAACGACGTCCACGGGATGCTGCGCGCGCCCCGGTCTCTTGCGGACGTGATTCGTCTCCGCCTGGGCGCCCTCTCTTCGGCTGCGCGCGACCTGGCGGCGGCGGCGGCAGTGCTCGGGGAGCACAGCACGCTCGTCGACGTGGCCGCGGTGGCGGGATCGCCGGACCCGGCGGCGTGTGCAACGGGCCCGGCGGCGGCACTCGGCGAAGCCGAAAGGGCGGGCATCCTGCTCGAGGAAGAAACGCCGTCAGGCTGGAGGCTTTCCTTCCCGCACCCGCTCGTCCGCCAGGCGGTGTATGGCCAACTCGGGGCAGAGGAGCGGCGGGCCCTCCACCTGCGTGCCGCTGCAGTCTCGGGCGGTGAGCACTCGCTCGCCCACAGGTTCGCGGCGGCGACCGGCGTCGACCGCGCGCTTGCATCTGATCTTGAACGCGCGGGCGACGAGGCGATATCCGCCGGGAACCTCCGCCTCGCCGCCCGGTACCTGCAGCAGGCGGCCACGGTATCCGAGGCCGGACCGCAGCGTGCCGAGCGCATGCTGTCGTCGTTTGAGCTGCTGGTCCGGGCGGCCGATGTCGGCCATGCCGAGACCGCGCGGCCGACGGTCGAGTTGCTTCCCGTCAGCGCCCGGAGGGACGCGGCTCTCGGCCAGCTCGCGTTGCTCGCGGGGCGGCCGGCCGATGCGCGAGTCCTGCTCCAGTCAGCCTGGGATGCTCACGATCCAGCCGAGGATAAGGCTGCTGGCCAGGACGCAGCGATCGGGCTCGGCATGCTGCTGGGCATGTCCGGCTCATTCACGGCGTCCACGATGTGGCTAGACCGCGCCCTGGAAAGCGCCACGGGCAGCGAACCGTGGTACGAGACCGTCCGCGGCACGCGGGCCATGCAGCTCACGCTCAGCGGGCAAGGCGACAGGGCTCTCAGCCTGTTCGGCGACTTGCCCGAACGCGCGGCGATGGTGCCGTCTCCGCAAACCGGCTCGCTCGCCTATCGGGGGACAGTGAAGCTCTGGATTGGTAACCCGTATGGGGCCATCGAAGACCTGGGAGTGGCGGTAAGGCGGATCCGGGCCGGGCTGCAAGTGCGGTTTCCCGGTCAGACGCTGGCATTTCTCGCTGAGGCCGAGTTCCGGCGAGGCCGCTGGGACGACTGCCGGGACCACGCCGACCTGGCGGTATCGCTGGCCCGCGACGCGGACCTCCACTACGACCTGCCCATCGTGCACAGCGTGGCAGCCAGGGTTCCCGCCTGCCGCGGGGACTGGGCGACGGCCGCTGGCCACGTCGAGGCGGCAGAAGATGCGGCGCGCGCATTCGGAGGCTTCGCAGAGATCGTTGCTTCCTCCGCGCGCACTATCCTGGGGTTCGCCAGGGACGAGCCCGGCGACGTGCTCCGCGGCGCAGCCTTGGCACTGGCCGTGCCGGAGATCGACTGCTACGACGACCCGGCCGCCTTCTGGTGGCGGCCGCTGCAAATCTGGGCGCTGATCCGGACCGGTCAGCTTAACGATGCAGAAAGCGTCCTCCTCGCGTACGAATCTCGCGCGACCGAGCGTAACCAGTCCTTGGCCCTGATCAACGCGGCCTGGCTCCGGGGCTGGCTGGCCATGGCACACATGGAGTTCGAGGAGGCGGAGCAGGTGCTGCGGAAGGGGTGCCAGGCCTCCGCTAGCGAGCCTTTTGCGTTCCACCGCGGGCTTCTGAACCTCCAGCATGGCCGGTGCCTATCGCGGCTGCGCCAGCGCAAACTGGCGATTGTCGCCATCCGGACGGCGGACGATATCTTCTCCAGCCTCGCCGCCCACCCGTTCATCCAGGCCACCATCGCCGAACTCGCTGCGCTCGGCGTGCGGCCGCGCGGCGACGCGGATCCAGATCTGCCTGGTTTGACCACCCAAGAGCTACGGGTGGCGCGGCTGGTCGCCTCGGGGCTGTCTAACCGGGAGGCGGCCGAGCAGCTGTATCTGAGCCCCAAGACGGTCGAATACCACTTGGCACGCGCCTTCGCCAAACTGGGGGTGAGCCACCGGCATCAGCTGGCGGCCCGCATACGTCCTCGCCAGGCACCCCGCAGCGAAGCCTAGGGCAGAACCTAGGGAAATCACCGATGCCGGTCATGCGACTGGATGCGTAACTTCATGGTGACCGTTGGGAGGAGCGGCCCGGTTTGCGTTCGCGTGCATTCTGGCATCAGACGCCCTGTATCAGGCACCCATCTGAGTCCTCCATGTACGTGAGCGCCCTGTATCGGGCGCCCGCGAAGCCGACTACTGGGGAGGGGCCGTCGTGGGGTGGTTCTGGTTCAATATTCCACTGATGCTGTTGTTCTTCGGCTGCTGGGCAGGGATCCCGCTCTGGCTGGTGCTCACCCGCTGGCATGCCGAGATCGCCGAAAAGCACGCCGAGGTCGCGGCAGCACAGACTGAGTTCGCAGCGCGAGCCGTTCTGGCGCAGCCGGCGGTGGCAGTAGCGGAAGCAGTTCCGGCCCTCGTGGGAGTTGTCGACCCGCTGGCTCGCTGAAAGCTTGCGACAGCGGGGATGCGGACATCAGCCAGTGCCTGAACTAGGACTTGCCGACCCTTTCGCGCGCCTGCACGACACTGCGGCGCGGCTTGGCATCACGGTGCTCGACGGCTCTGCCGCAGACAGTCAGTGGCCGGATGAGAGCGCTGCCGCGATCGTGGCCTTCGGCGAGCACATCGCCCTGAAGCCAGATCTGGACGATGACCTGCGCACCGACGTCCTCGCGATGGCGCTGATCGTCGCGGCGGTGATGGGTGACCGCCCGGCAGGCCACTCCTGCGCGATCACTGCGCCCGGCGGCCTCGTCCTGATATCCCGGACTCATGCCGGCCAGGGCGAGTCCGGCCCGGGCAAGCTCGCCACGCTTCTTGTCCGCAAGTGCGGCCGGGACACAGCGTCCGCCGCGTTCGACTACTCCACACCGACCACGACTGACCCGTCGCCATGGGGACCGTGGATCCAGGCTGCCGGCCATCGGGCCACAGCACTGGCGTGGGCGAGCAGTCGTGCCGATCGCCGATGTGACGTCCGGCCGTAGATCCGAATAGTCAGCCGGGGCGCGTAGGTGCAGGAGAGGTTGCCCGGCGCCGCGCACGACGCGCGCCACGTGGTCAGTCGGCGACGGGCACCCTGAGCGCGGCCTCCGCGTCCACATGGCCGAGCCGCTGCGCGCTGCGGCTTGCGGTCCCCGCCGCCCACCGTCCGCTGACCAGCAGCCCGATAACCAGCACGCCCAATCCGCAGCCAACCACGATCCACCAGCCAGCATGGCTGGCGTCGGCAAAGTGCAGCCTGAACGCCCCGTGCAGGGCAGAGATCGTCGCTGACCCGATCACCGCCACTCCCAGGGAGGAGCCGACCTGCCTGCTCGTGGATGCGACGCCCGCCGCCACGCCGGCTTGTGTCCTCGGCATCCCGGATACCGTGCTGTTCGTGATCGGCGCGTTGACCATCCCGAAGCCAAGGCCGAACAGGACATAGCTCGCTAGCAGGATGATCGAGGCCGTGCCGGTCGTGACGTGGGCCAGGATCAGCCCGGCGGCAGTGATCCCGATACCCGCGACTACCAGCGAAGGCCTCGTGCCCCTGGTCGCGACGAGCCGACCGGACAGCGGCGAGAAGATCGCGGTCATCGCCGCCATCGGGAGCGTGTAGACCCCAGCCATCAGCGGCGAGTAGCCGCGCACGTCTTGCAGGTAAAGCTGGTTGACCAGCAGGAACCCGCCAAGGGCGGCGAAGGCGCAGATCGCGATCGCGACGGCACCCGAAAATGGCGCACTCCGGAAGAAGCGCACGTCGATGAGCGGCGCTTCGCGGCGTGGTTCGTAGCCGATGAGAGCGATGAGCGCGGCCACCGCCAGGGCGAAGCAGCCGACGATCTTGCCGGAAGTCCAGCCTGATCCTGGTCCCTCGATGAGGCCGTACACAAGCGCGGCAAGCAGGACAATCACCAGCAACTGCCCGACCGGATCTAGCTTGCGCGCCCGCGGAGCCTTCGACTCGGGCACGAACAGTGCCGTCAGCACGATCGCCGCGATGCCGACGGGAATGTTGACCCAGAAGATGCCGCGCCAGCCGACGGTCTCGACGATGAGGCCCCCGGCTATCGGGCCCAGCGCCATGCTCAGGCCGATGACGCCGCCCCACACGCCGATCGCGCGCGCCCGCTCCGCCGGCTTGATGAACGTGTTGGTGATGATGGACATCGCGACCGGGTTGAGCATGGACCCGCCGACGGCCTGGACCATGCGGAACGCCACTAGCCAGCCGAGGCCAGGCGCGATGCTGCAGAGAAGCGATCCCAGGGTGAACATGGCCAGGCCGGTTTGGAATGTCCGCCGCCTGCCCACCCGGTCCGCCGTCGATCCCGAGAGCATGAGCAAGCTGGCCAGCACCAGCGTGTAGGCATCGATCGTCCATTGCAGCCCGGACACGCCCGCGTGCAGTTCCCGCCCGATCGAGGGCAGTGCGACGTTGACGATCGTGACGTCCAGGCCGACGATGAACAAGCTCATGCAGCAGATCGCCAATACCAGCAGCCGTCGGCGATGGCTCATGTCTGCTGGCCCCACGCCGCCTCTCCTTCACATCGCCGCTTGCCCGATTGACCGGTCCAAGCGACCAACCTCTGCGTCGTCGGCTTGCCCGAGAACTCAAGAATACTTCGTCAACGCAAAATTGACCGCCGGAGGCCCGCGCGCGGGGCCGGCCTGGGCCGGCGGCCCGTGCGGCTGGCCGATCCGCCAACGGCAGGGTCTGTCAACCCTGTGTTGACGCGCGAGCGTTGTCAACCTAAGGTTGACACATGACACCTCCGCCAAGTCTTCACGACCTGATCAACACCGTTCGCCAGGACGCCCCGACGGAAAATGCGCTCGACCAGCTGGTCACCGCGGCCGAGACGGTGGCCCAACTCGAGGACACCAGCGACGCCCTGCTCGGGCATTTCGTCGACCGGTGCAGGCGCGAGGGCCGCTCGTGGTCGGAGATCAGCGGCGCGCTCGGCGTCACCAAGCAGGCAGCGCACAAGCGCTTCGCCACCGCAATGGCCGACCAGATCATCGCCTCCGTCCCGTCGCCCACGCTCGAGCGCTTCACCGACAGGGCCCGCAGAGTGCTGGCGGCCGCCAGCCGGATGGCACTCGCCGACGGTGAGCAGAAGGCCAGCTCCGCGTACCTGCTTCTTGGGCTCTTCACTGAGCCTGATGGCCTCGCGGCTAAGGCGCTGTACCAGATGGGCGTGAGCCGGAAGGCCATAGACGCGGCCGTCCAGGCCGCGGCCACCGAGGCCGGGAAGGCAGCGGCGGAGGGCACGGCCGAGGCCACAGAAATCGACGGCGGCAGTGAACCGGCTGCCGAAGCGCCACAGATGTTCACCGCGGACGGCAGGCGCGCGCTGCGGGACGCGCTAGCGGTTGCCCTGGAGCTTGGCCACAACTACATCGGCACAGAGCACCTGCTGCTTGGCTTCTACCGCGATCCAGGCTCGCCCGCCGCCCTGATCCTGGCCGCGGTCGGCGCCCCGGAGAGCGAGGTGACCGCCCACGTCACCGAGATGTTGCACGGCTTCCGGCAGCCTCCGACCGCCTAGGCCCGGTGGTCCGCTGACCGCTGCGGCTGCCCGACGCGTCCGCGGGTTACTGACAGATCCCCGTGATTGACTGACCAGGTGGGGAACGAGGTGGATTCCATGCTGACGTTTTCCTCCGCTGCCGCGTGGCGGACGTGGCTCGCGAGCGAGGGAGAGAGTTCTCCCGGCGCCTGGCTCAAGATCGCGAAGAAGGGTGCTGCCGAGCGAACCGTCTCTTACGCCGAGGCGCTCGAGGTGGCACTGTGCTTCGGCTGGATCGACGGTCAGAAGGGCGGCCTCGATGCCGAGTACTGGCTGCAGCGGTTCTGCCCGCGCAAGCCAGGGAGCAACTGGTCCAAGATCAACACCGAGACGGCCGAGGCGCTGATCGAGGCGGGACAGATGCAGCCTGCGGGCCTGCGCCAGGTGGAGCAGGCGAAGGCGGACGGGCGGTGGGAGCGGGCATATGCCGGCCAGCGTTCCGCAACCGTCCCTGACGACCTGCGGCGCGCGCTCGATGCCAACCCTGCGGCCAGCGAGTTCTTCGAGACGATCACCAGCGCGAACCGGTTTGCGATCCTGTACCGGATCGGTGCAGTGCAGCGGCCGGAGACGAGAGCCAGGAAGATTGCGCAGTACGTGCAGATGCTGGCCGAGCACAAGACACTGCATCCGGAGATCAGCCGGAACGGGGGATCGGCTGGGACCTGAGCTGGTCGGCCTCGGGCGCGCCGAGCTGGGTGTACAGGTCGACTGCCTGCTGCCAGTGGTGACGGGCTTGCTCGTCCTCGCCGGCGGAGCAGTAGCTCTCGGCGAGGTCGCGGTGCGCGCTGGCCTGCTGGTAGGTGTTACCAGTCTCGGACGCGAGCAGGAGCGCTGCCTCAAGTTCGGTACGGGCGGCGGCAGGCTGGCCGGCCCCGTGCAGGGCCGCGGCCAGGCTGAAGATCGTCGCCGCCTCGCCGTGCTGGTTTCCGGCCTGCCGGAACTGGGCGAGTGCCTGCCTGAGGTAGCCGATGGCCTGCTGGTAGTCACCCCGGCGCACGCTGACCTCGCCCAGGCTGCTGAGTCCGGCGGCTACGCCGCCCGGATGATCGATGCGGCGGAACATGGCCAGTGCCTGCTCGTGGAAATCGGCGGCCTGCGCTAGTTGGTCGCGGCGGAGGCTGAGGTCGCCCAACTGGGCCAGGGCATTGGCTTCGCGGGCCTGATCCTTCTCGTCACGGAACACCGGCAGGGCACGCTGCAGATGGTCAGATGCCTGGTCCAGGGAGTCCATTTCGGTCTCTACACCGGCCAGGCCGCATAGCGCGACGGCTGCGCCCAGGCGGTCCCCGGCGTCATCGTAGGCGGCGATGGCCTGGCGGTAATGGCTTGCCGCCGCGCCGTGGTTGTGCACGTAGTGCTCGGTGACGCCGAGGTTGTGCAGGACTCGAGCCTCGCCTGGCCGATCGCCGCAGCGGCGGTAGGACTCAAGCGCGTCCCGGTAATGGCCAGCCGCGTCGGCGAAGTGACCTTTCACCATCTCGATGCCGCCAAGGCCATTCAGCGCCTCAGCCTCGGCGGCCAGGTCGCCTGACCGGCGGGCGGCATTCAGCGCATGGTCATAGATCGTGTGCGCCTCGGGCAGGTGGCTACCGGTCATCAGGTACCGGAACAGCGTGCGGGCCATCATCGTGGCGGGTTGCGGCCAGCCGTGGCCCGCGCTGCTCACCACCACCGCGACCAGGTTGGCCCGCTCGGCGTCAAGCCACGCACGCGCCTCCGCCTCGCCGGGCATCTCCGGCGTAACTGCGGCCGCGGTTGTGGTGCGGGCCCGCTGGTGCGGCTCGGCTGGAAACAGCACCTCGGCTGCGGCAGCAGCCGCCGCCAGGTAGTAGTCAAACAGCTGGGTCAGCGCCTGCTCGCAGGAAACGTCTGTGCCGGCGGCGCCCTCCTGCTCGGCAGCGACAGCTTGCTCGCGGGCGTAAGCGCGCAGCAGATCGTGCATCCGGTACCGGCCGCGACCGCTGGCCTGGATCAAGCCGGTCCGGTGCAGCCGACTCAGGGCCAGGCGGGCCCGCGCCGGGGTTGTACCGGTCAGCGCGGCCGCGGCGTACACGTCCAGGTCCGCGCCGGGGTGCAAGCCCAGGAGCGCGAACGCACGGGCGACATCCCGCGACAGCTGGCGCAGCGACCAGGAGAACACGGCCCGCACATCGGCCAGCTCTTCACCGGCGTTCAGGGCATCGAGTCGGCCTGCTGCTAGCTCAGCAACCAGATCCCGCAGGGGCGTAGCGGGGCGGGCGGCAGCCAGTTCCGCGGCAATCCGCAACGCCAGCGGCAGCCGCGCGCACAGCCCGGCCAGCTCCGTCGTGGCCGCGGGGTCCTCATCGGCGGGCCGGCCGATCAGCGCGCGCAGCAGGCCGACCGCATCCGCGGGCAGCAGTACGTCCAGGTCCAGCCGCCGGGCCCCGTCGGCGGCCACGAGCCCGGCCAGCGCATCCCGGCTGGTCACCACGGCGACGCAGCCCGGGTCGCCGGGCAGCAGCGGCCGCACCTGCTCACCGTCACGGGCGTTATCCAGCAGCACCAGCACCCGCCGACCCGCCAGCCGGCTGCGATACAGCCGGGCCCGTTCGTCGGGCTCGTCGGGGATGTCG
>JASHUE010000760.1:0-11861 GCA_030040195.1 Streptosporangiaceae bacterium
GGCGGCAAGCAGGAAATGCTGATCGAGGACATCGTCGGCCATCTGGTGCTCGCCACGCGCCGCCCGGTCCGGTTGCAGCTCAGCCGCGAAGAGGAGTTCGCGGCCGCGCGCACGCGGCACGCGCAGACGATCACCTTCCGGACCGGGGTGCGCTCCGACGGCACGCTGGTGGCCCAGGACATGCGGGTCATAGCCAATACCGGCCCGTACGGCACACACGGCTTCACCGTGCAGTCGGTAACTGGTACCCGCGGCCTGTCCTCCTACAACTGCCCGGCGAAACGATTCAGCTGCGACGTGGCCTACACCAACGGTCCGGTCGCGGGCGCCTTCCGCGGCTACGGCGCGCCGCAGGCGCACTTTGCGCTCGAGTCGCACATGGACGATATCGCCAGGGCACTTGGCCTAGACGCGGTTGAGTTCCGCCGCCGGAACTGGGTCCGTGCTGGTGATCCGCTCGACATCGTGCCGCGCCTCGGCGAGCGTGGCGGCGTGGCGGACATCGCCGACGAGGACCTGCCGCGGGTCACTAGCTGCGGAACGGAGGAGTGCGTGGCTCAGGTCCTGCGCGCCATCGGGTGGGAGCGTCGCAGTGACGCCGCCTGGCACGCGCCTGCGGACCGACCAAACGTGCGGCGGGGCATTGGATTTGCCCTGTGCATGCAGGGATCCGGGATTCCGGGCATGGACATGGGCGCATGCTCGATCAAGATGAACGACGATGGGTCGTTCAACATGCTGATCGGCGCCACCGATCTTGGCACCGGTGCGGACACGGTGCTCGCGCAGATCGCCGCCGAGGTACTCGGAGTGCCGGTCGACGATATCGTCGTCTATGCATCCGACACCGACGTCACGCCGTTTGACGTTGGCGCGTACGCGTCCAGCACGACCTATATCTCCGGCATGGCGGTGAAGAAGGCCGCCGAGGCGGTTCGCAGCCGGATTACTTCGCGGGCGGCGCTGATGCTCGGCCGGTCCGATCCGGACGCTATCGCGCTGCATGAGCGGCGTGCCTGGGCGCCCGACGGCCGCTCGGTCTGCCTGGCGGACCTGGCGCTGGACGCGCTGCACGCCAGGAATCAGGAACAGATCATGGGCACGGGGTCGCACGTGGCTCCCGATTCTCCGTCGGTATTCGCCGCCCAGGGCGCTGAGGTCGAGGTGGACACGGCCACTGGCCAGGTCACCGTGACCAGGCTGGTCATGGCAGTCGACTGCGGTGTCGCGATCAACCCGGTCACCGCGAGCGGACAGGTGGAGGGCGGGATGCTGCAGGCACTTGGCTATGCGCTGACCGAAGAGGTGGTGCTGGACGACGCGGGCCGCCCGGTGAACGACAGGCTCGGCCCGTACTGGATCTACCGGGCCGATGACGCTCCGCCCATGCAGGTAATCCTGGTGGAGACGGTGGAGCCGACCGGCCCGTTCGGGGCGAAGGCCGTGGGCGAGATCCCGATGGACGGAGTGGCGCCCGCAGTCCGCAACGCGGTCCTGGACGCGACCGGTGCCGCCATCAATATCATTCCGCTGACGCCAGAACGCGTCTGGAATGCGCTACGGGAGCAGGCGGTCTGATGTCGGCGAACGGCGACGTGTCGCTCCTGCGGGACTTCCTCGCGGCGATCGACGCCAGCGAACCGGTAGCCCTCGCCACCGTGGTGGAAACCAGGGAGTCAGTACCCCGGCACGCCGGGTCGAAGATGCTCGTCCAGGCGGACGGCCGGTGCTCGGGCAGCGTCGGCGGCGGCGAGATGGAGGCCAGGGTAGTCGCCGAGGCGCGGCTGGCGCTCGCCGACGGGCGCACCCGGCTGCTGCGCTATAACCTGCTCGACCCGGGCAGTGGCGACCCCGGCGTATGTGGCGGCGAGGTTGCCGTCTATATCGAGCCGCAGTTGCCAGAACCGACCGTGCTGGTCGTCGGCTGCGGACACGTCGGGCGAGAGGTAGCGTCGCTCGCGCACTGGCTCGGGCTACGCGTGGTGGCCACCGATGATCGCCCCGAGATGGTCACCACAGATCGACTGCCCGACGCCGACCTGCTGATCGCGGGGCCGGTGGCCGACGCGATACGGGAAGTGCGGGCCGCCCAGACGCACGCGGTCGTGGTGGCGCGCAGCATGCGGGTGGATCTTGACGTCCTGCCGCCACTGCTGGCCGCAGGGATGCGATCCATCGGCTTGATCGGCAGCAGCAGGCGCTGGCGGGCCACCCGGGCGCAATTGCTCGCGCGCGGCGTCCCGGCCAGCGATCTTGACCGGGTCCGTACCCCGATCGGCCTGGAACTGGGGGCGGAGACGCCGCGCGAGATCGCGCTGTCGATCCTCGCTGAGGTCGTGGCACTGAACCGCGGCGCCGGGGAGGCGCCGCGCCGGTCACCAGCACGGCCCGAGCAGGCCGACTGCGCGGACACCGTGGTGCTGCTGCGCGGCGGCGGTGATCTTGCGACGGGCGTGGCATGGCGGCTGACCAGGGCGGGCTTCCCGGTGGTCGTCTGCGAACTCCCGCAGCCCCTGACCGTGCGCCGCCAGGTCGCGCTGTCGTCGGCGGTGGCTGACGGACGCGTTGACATCGAGGGCATGGTCGGCGTCCGGGCGACCGCGTCTGAGGCCATGGACCTGGCCCGGCAGGGACTAGTGCCGGTCCTGGTCTCACCAGAGCTTCCGGAGCTTCCCGCGCAGGTAGTCGTGGACGCGAGGATGGCTAAGCGCGTGCTCGACACAACCATCGATGACGCCCCGCTTGTCATCGGGCTCGGCCCCGCCTACACGGCGGGCCTTGAGGTGCATGCGGTGGTGGAGACCATGCGCGGACCGCGGCTCGGCCGGGCGCTATGGTTCGGCTCGGCTGCCCCGGACACCGGCACGCCCGGCGAGGTCGCGGGACGCGGGACCGAGCGAGTGTTGAGGGCTCCTGCCGCCGGCGCCGCGCAGTGGCAGGCGTGCATCGGCGACCTGGTGGAGGCCGACGCCGTGCTCGGCACGTTCGGCGGGCTGGAGGTCCGCTCCCCGTTCAAGGGGGTGATCCGGGGCCTGATCGCGGAAGGCACGGTGGTGCCCGCCGGTCTCAAGGTGGGCGACGTGGACCCGCGGGCCGACACTGATTGGCGGGAGATATCCGACAAGGCCCTCGCGGTCGGCGGCGGGGTGCTTGAGGCCGTGCTGACCTGGCGGCGAGGGCGGGCCAACGGCATACCGCAACCAGTGCTCGCCGGCGCGGCGCAGCCGGGCCGTGCGCGAGAGGAGTAGCGATGCCCGATTCCTTGCGTCCTCATGGTCGGCCAGCAGGGGAGCGCACGGCAGTGCTGGCACACCGGATCGCGGTGGCGGCCGGTGACCGGCCAGCAGACCTGGTCCTGCGGGGCGCCAGGGTGCTCTCGGTTTTCACTGGTGAACTGCTGCAGGCTGACGTCGCGGTGGCGGGCGAGTACGTGGCTGGGCTCGGCAGCTATCACGGCCTGGAGGAAGTCGACGCAACCGACCTGATCCTGCTGCCCGGCTTCATCGACGCGCACATGCACATCGAGTCAACCAAGCTCATGGTCGACCAGTTCGCTCGCGCCGTGCTGCCCGCCGGTACCACCACCGTCGTCGTCGACCCGCACGAGATAGCCAACGTGTTCGGCATCGAAGGGATCCGCGCGCTGCTGGCCTCGGCCGGGCAGATGCCGCTGGACTACTACATGATGATGTCCTCGTGCGTGCCAGCCGGGCCGTTCGAGTCCAGCGGGTGCACGCTCGGAGCCGAGGACATCGCCGAGCTGCTGGCCAGCGAGCCCAGGGCGCTCGGCCTGGCCGAGCTGATGGACTTCCCCGGTGTCGTCCACGGCGACCCGGCCGTGCTGGCCAAAATCGAGGTCGTGCGCGCGGCCGGGCGGCACATCGACGGCCACGCCCCCGGACTGACTGGCAAGGACCTGTGCGCCTACCTGGCGGCCGGAGTCGGCAGCGATCACGAGTGCACGACGCTGGCCGAGGCGCTGGAGAAGCGACGGCTCGGAATGCACATCATGATCCGCGAGGGCTCTGCCGCCCGCAACCTCGAGGCCCTGATCCCGTTGGTGATCGCGCATGGCCCGGCTAACTGCATGCTGTGCACAGACGATTGCGAACCGCACCTGCTGCTGCGGGAGGGGCACATGAACCGCGTGGTCCGCCGCGCGGTCGCTGCAGGCTGCCCAGCCGCCGATGCCGTCACCATGGCGACATTGCACGCGGCGCGCTGGCACCGGCTGCCCGAGCACGGCGCACTAGCTCCCGGCTACCTGGCCGACATCGTGGCCGTCGAAGACCTGGAGCGGTTCGCTCCGGTCCGGGTTTACAAGCGCGGGCGCATGGTCGCCGAGAACGGCCGCGCGTTCGCGGTGCCGAAGGCCAAGGTGCCTGGCTGGATGCGCGGCAGCGTGCACGTCCGGAGGCTCGCTCCCGCAGATTTCGACATCACGGCACAGGGCCAGGTCCGGGTGATCGGGGTGGAGCCCGGCACCATCGTGACCAGGAGCCTGGTCCGGCAGGCCAGCGTCACGGCCGGATCGGCGGTTGCCGATCCGGCCAGAGACCTGGCCAAAGTGGCGGTGATCGAGCGCCACCATGACACTGGGCGAGTAGGCCTCGGGTTCGTGACCGGCTTCGGCCTGCTCCGTGGCGCGCTGGCGTCCACCCATGCGCACGACGCGCACAACCTCGTCGTTGTCGGTGCCGACGACGCCGACATGGCGGTTGCGGCCAACCGGCTGGCCGCACTCGGCGGAGGACAGGTCGCCGTCGCGGGCGGCCGGGTCCTCGCCGAGCTCCCGCTCCCGATCGGCGGACTGGTATCTGATCAGCCTGCCGAGGACGTGGCCGCCCAGGCGGAACGTCTCGAGCGGGTGGCCGAAGCCGACCTCGGCGTGACGCTTCCGGCTCCGCTGATGGCCATGTCGTTCCTGGCGCTCTCGGTGATCCCCGAGCTGAAGATCACCGACCTGGGCCTCATCGACACGGTGAAGTTCGCCAAGACACCGCTGGAAGTCGCATCGGGCTATACGGCCCGGCCGGTTCGCCAGGACTTTTGGCCTCCGGACACAGGACCAAAGACAATGGGCGCTACATCGGCAAGGGAAATAGGAGACTAGTCATGACTCTCGAACTCGCCAAGGCAATGTCGCGGCTTGGCACCGAGTCGGCGTTTGACGTGCTCGCTCAGGCGAAGGCACTGGAGGCGCAGGGCCGTAAGATCATCCATCTGGAGATCGGGGAACCGGACTTCGCTACGCCACCGCATGTCATCGAGGCGGCCGTCGAGGCGTTGCACGCGGGCCAGACGCACTACGTGCCAGCGCCCGGTATCCCTGACCTCCGGGAGTCGGTGGTCGCGTTCCTCGAGCGCTGGCAGAGGCTGTACACGACTCCCGACCGGGTGGTGATCACGCCGGGCGCCAAGCCAGTGATGTTTTACGTCATGCTGGCCCTCTGCCAGGCCGGGGACGAGGTTATCTACCCCGACCCGGCCTTCCCCATGTACGAGTCGATTGCCGCGTTCACCGGCGCGAACCCGGTGCCGTTGCCGCTGCGGGAGGAAAACGAGTTCCGGATCGACCCGGCCGAACTTGAGCGCCTCATCACCCCGCGGACCAAGCTGGTCATCCTGAACTCGCCGCACAATCCGTGCGGCAGCGCCCTGACCAAGGAGGACTGCGAGGCGATCGCGGAGATCGCGATGAAGCACGACCTGACCGTCCTCTCCGACGAGGTTTACTGGGCGATCCGATATGACGGCCGGCACGCCAGCGTGCTGGACGTGGATGGCATGTCCGAGCGGACGATACTGCTCGACGGCTGGTCCAAGACGTTCGCCATGACGGGCTGGCGGCTCGGGTTCGGGGTGCTGCCGCCGGCGTTGGTCGAGCCGGTTACCCGACTCATCATCAACTCAGTGTCCTGCACGTCCGCGTTCAGCCAGCACGCCGCCAGAGCGGCGCTTGAGGGCCCGTGGGAGCCGGTCGAACAGATGGTCGCCGAGTTCCGCGCGCGTCGCGACCTCATCGTCGACTTGCTGAACAAGATTCCCGGCGTGTCCTGCCAGACCCCGCATGGCGCCTTCTACGTGTTCCCGAAGGTCACCGAGATCGGGCTGCCGGCCGCCACGCTGCAGGACCGGCTGATGAAGGAGGCCGGGGTGGCCGTCCTGCCCGGTACCGCGTTCGGCAAGTACGGCGAGGGCTACCTTCGGCTGTCCTACGCGAACTCGGCAGACAACCTACGTGCGGCTGTCGCGGCGATCGACGCCCTGGTCACGGCACTGTAACCAGGGCACAGGCATCGCGGCCCCGAGATGGCCGCACGACTGGACGCGGTAACGACTAGCCAGCGGAAGGAGTGCGACAGGTGAACAGCTACGTGCAGACGGTTATCGAGGAGGTTGCGGCCGGCAATCCCGGCGAACCCGAGTTCCTGCAGGCGGTTACCGAGGCTTACGGTTGCCTCGGTCCTGTGATCGGGCGTCACCCCGACTACCGGGACGGAAAGCTCTTGCGGCGAATGGCGGAGCCCGAGCGAGTGATCATCTTCCGCGTCCCCTGGGTTGATGACGCGGGTGAGATCCAGGTCAATCGCGGTATCCGGGTACAGATGAACAGCGCGATCGGCCCCTACAAAGGCGGGCTCCGGTTCCATCCGACGGTGAACCTCGGCCTGCTCAAGTTCCTCGCCTTCGAGCAGGTATTCAAGAACGCACTTACCACATTGCCGATGGGCGGCGGCAAGGGCGGCTCGGACTTCGATCCCAAGGGCAAGACCGACGCCGAGGTCCGCCGGTTCTGCCAGTCCTTCATGACCGGGCTGTACCGGCACATCGGGCAGTTCACCGACGTCCCCGCGGGCGACATCGGCGTGGGCTCCAGGGAGATCGGGTACCTGTTCGGACATTACAAGCGGATCACCAACGAGTTCAGCGGCGCGCTTACCGGCAAGGGTTATGACTGGGGCGGCTCGCTCGTCCGGCCGGAGGCGACCGGCTATGGTGCCGTGTACTTCGCCGAGGAGATGCTCGCGACTCGCCAGGACACCATCGCCGGCAAGACCTGCCTCGTGTCGGGCAGCGGGAACGTCGCGCAGTACACCGTGGAGAAGCTCATCGAGCTGGGCGCCCGGCCGGTCACGCTGTCGGATTCCAGCGGCTTCATCCACGATGCGGCCGGCATTGACCGGGAGAAGCTCGATTGGGTGACGGAACTGAAGAACGTTCGCCGCGGCCGCATCAGCGAGTACGCCGATCACTTCCCCGGGGTCACGTACGTGGCTGCGGGCGGAGCCGAGCACAACTTGCTCTGGGAGGTGCCGGCCGACTGTGCCTTCCCCTCGGCGACCCAGAATGAGATCACCGGGAAGGACGCCAAGAGCCTGCTCGGCAACGGCGTGACTGCGGTCGTCGAGGGCGCCAACATGCCGACAACTCCCGAGGGCGTCGACTTGTTCCTGGCCGCGGGCATCCTCTACGCGCCTGGCAAGGCTGCGAACGCCGGCGGCGTGGCAGTATCCGGGCTGGAGATGGCACAAGACAGCGAGCGCAGGCACTGGCCGCGCCGGGACGTCGACGAGCAGCTTCGTTCGATCATGAAGGCGGTGCACGAGCAGGTCCGCGCTGCTGCCGAGGAGTACGGTTCCGCAGGCAACTACGTGGTCGGTGCGAACATCGCCGGATTCTGCCGGGTCGCGGACGCCATGCTGGCAGAGGGCGTGCTCTAGGGAGACTGTGCTGCGCTAACCCGCGGCGGCAGCCCCGCCGCGGGCGAGCGCGGGGGAAGGCGAGAACACATGCCCACACTGGGCCTCGAAGAGCACATCGTGGACCGCGCGATCTACGACCGGACCGTGGCCAGGTTCCGGGAGGCGCGGATCTTGCTGCCGACATTCGCGCAGCTCGCCGAGCCCGCCAGCATTCCCGCCGAGATTCGCGTGGCGCTGGCCGGGGTGAAGCCCGACGAGGCGCACCCGCTCAACCTGTTCCGCGTGCACTGGTACAACGGCCAGGATCGCATCAGCCAGGCTGATGTCCCCGCGCATGTGGTGCTGCCGAGGGAGCTCACGGGCGTCGATGCGCCGATCGTGGTGGCCATCGGCGCCAGGTTCCCGATGATCAGCTGCCACAAGGTGCTGGCTGCCTATGGCTGCCTGGCGCCCAGGATCGTCACCGGGCAGTTCGACCCGACCAGGCAGCGCGCAATCTGGCCGTCGACCGGCAACTTCTGCCGCGGCGGCGTGGCGATCTCGCGGCTGATGGGCAGCCGGGGGGTGGCCGTGTTGCCGGCTGGCATGAGCCAGGAACGGTTCGACTGGCTCGGCGGGTGGGTCACCGATCCATCGGACATCATCCGGACACCCGGCACCGAGAGCAACGTCAAGGAGATCTACGACAAGTGTGCCGAGCTGTCCGCGGATCCGGGCAACGTGATCTTTAACCAGTTCGCCGAGTTCGGGAACCACCTCGTGCACTATCAGACGACCGGCCCGGCGCTGGGCGTCGTCTTCGAGCAGATGCGGCGGGCTAACCCGGAACTGCGGCTGCGCGCGTTCGTCTCGGCTTCCGGCTCGGCGGGCACGCTTGGCGCGGGCGACTACTTGAAGGACAACTACAACTCGGCAATCGTCGCCGCAGAGGCTGAGCAGTGCCCCACGATGCTCAGGAATGGCTACGGCGAGCACAACATCCAAGGCATCGGCGACAAGCACATCCCGCTGATCCACAACGTCGCCAACACCGACTTCGTGGTCGCGGTATCCGACCACGCAACCGACCACCTGTCGCTGGTGTTCGCCGATCCGGCCGGCCTGGAGTACCTGAGAGCCCGGCGAGGCGTAGGCGAGGCAGAGATTTCAGCGCTGCCAATGTTCGGGCTGTCAAGCATCTGCAACATCGTGGCGAGCGTGAAACTTGCGACCTACCTCGATCTCGGGCCTGACGACGTGATCGCCACCGTCGCGACGGACGGAGCCAGCATGTACGAGAGCGAGCGCAGGCGGATCGCGGCTCGCGACTTCCCCGGCGGTTTCGACCATGTCGCGGCGGCCGAGGCGTTCGGACGCTGGATGCTCGCCGCGGGCACCGCCAACCTGCTGGAGACCACGCGGACAGATCGGCGGCGGATATTCGACCTCGGCTACTACACCTGGGTCGAGCAGCAGGGCGTGCCGGCCGCCGCATTCACCGCCCGCTGGGACCAGTCGTTCTGGACCGGACTGCGTGCGCAGCCGCCCGCGTGGGACGAGATGATCAGGGAGTTCAACGGCCGGACCGGAGTGAGCCCGTGAGCGCGCCGCAGAGCACGATTGCATGCGCGGGCTGCGGCGCCGCCCCGGCCGCTTCTGACCCGTACCCGTTCCGCTGCCGCAACGCCGGGCACGACGACGTCGACCACGTGCTCGTCCGGACGCTCGGCCCCGGGCGGGTGCGGTTCCCGAACCCGGCCGAGGCCGGCGACAACCCGTACCTGCGCTATCGCGGCCTGCTGAACAGCTACCATCGCGCGATCGCGGCCGGGGTCCCTGACGAGGATTTCTGCGCGCTTGTCCGCGCGCTGGACCGGCGAGTTGCGCAGGTCGACGGGCACCGGTTCGAGCGCACCCCGTTCCGCCGCGACGACAACCTCAGCGCCAGGCTCGGCTGCACCGGGCCCGGCGGCGTCTGGGTTAAGGACGAGACCGGTAACGTCGCGGGCTCGCATAAGGCACGTCATCTCATGGGCGTGCTCCTGCACCTGGCCGTGGCCGAGCAGACCGGGCTCGCGGACCCGGCGAGGCGACCCGACCTGGCCATCGCGAGCTGCGGTAACGCGGCACTCGCGGCGGCGGTCCTGGCCAGTGCCGGTGACTGGCCGCTGCAGGTATTCGTCCCCGTCGATGCCGACGGCGGCATAGTGGCGCGCCTAGAGCAGCTCGGCGCGCACGTGGTCAGCTGCTCGCGGCAGCCCGGTCAGGCTGGCGACCCCACCTACCACCGGCTGATGCGGGAACTGGCGAACGGCGCGCTGCCGTTCACCTGCCAGGGCAACCTGAACGGCATGGCGATCGAGGGTGGGCAGACCCTCGGGTACGAGATCGTTACCGATCTGGCCGGGACCGGGCTGCAGCTGGACCACCTGGTCGTCCAGGTGGGCGGCGGCGCCCTGGCCAGCGCCTGCATCAGGGCGTTTGAGGAGGCGGTCGCGCTCGGTGTCGCGGCGGCCGGGCCCCGGGTGCACACGGTCCAGACGCAGGGCGCGCACCCGCTCGAGCGCGCCTACCACCTCGTCCGGGCCGGGCTGTCTGCCAGCCCCGGGCGCGCCGAAGTGCAGGCCGCCATGTCGGCCGCCGCCAGCCATCGATCCGGCTACATGTGGCCGTGGGAGAGCGAGCCCAAGAGCCTGGCCACCGGGATCCTCGACGACGAGACCTACGACTGGCGTGCGGTCGTCGAGGGCATGCTGCGCAGCGGGGGAGAGCCGGTCGTGGCGTCGGAGGAACAGATCGCGACGGCCCACGCACTCGGCAACGAGGCCGGCTACAAGGTTGACCCGACCGGAACCGCTGGCCTGGCCGGCTTGCTTGAGCTTCGCGACCGCGGTCTGGCGGGGCCGCGCGATCGCGTTGCGGTCCTGTTCACGGGAGCACAGCGATGATGCGCGGGGGCACGGCCACAAGGTGCCGAAGGTCACGCAGGACCGGACCGGAGGTCACTGTGAAAGCTGACACAACAGGTGTTTCGCTCAGCCTCAGTTACATGTGACTGCTGCGCTCAGCAGAGCGCGCGGAAGGGAGATGGAAATGGCCAGGGGTACTTCGCGGGAAGTTCCCGCCGCCGCGCCTGCCGGTGCGCCCGCGGGCCACGAGTATGCGGCGTTCAAGATAGAACAGCGAGGCATCGATCTCATCCCCGAAGATGAGCGGAAGCAGCGGCCAAGCGGGCTTGGCTGGCTGTGGGCCGGCGCCGTGTTCAACGTCGAGTTCTTCTTCTACGGCACGCTGATCATGGTGTTCGGCCTCTCGGTGTGGCAGGCGGTGCTCTGCGTCCTTGTCGGCAACCTGTTCTATGCATTGCTTGGTTTCGCGAGCATCCAGGGGCCGCTGACCGGGACCACGGCATTCATGATCAGCCGGGCGCCGTTCGGCAAGAATGCGAACCGCTCCGTCGCGTTGTTCAACTGGGTCACCCAGGTCGGGTTCGAGATCGAGGGCGTGTTCTTCGTCGTCGCAACGGTGATCCTGCTGTTCTCCCGCTACGGCAACCACCTCGACACGGCCGCCAAGATCGTGCTGATCATCGCGGCGTCGCTGGTTCAGTTGCTGATGCCGCTCTTCGGCCACGCGACGATTTCCAAGATGCTCCGCTGGCTGGCCTACGTGTTCATCGCGCTGACCATCGTGCTGGCGGTGTTCATCTTCCAGCGGCTGCACCTGTCCACGTTCCACGCGGCAGGCGCCTCGTGGGCCGTGTGGACCACCGCGCTGGTGCTGATCATCTCGGTCGGCGGGCTCGGCTGGGTGGAGAACGGGAACGACTACTCCCGGTACATGCCGTCCGACACGCCCAAGAGCCGGACGTTCTGGGCTGCCACTATCGGGGGCGGCGTTCCGTCGCTGCTGCTGGAACTGCTCGGCATCTTCGCCTTCACCGTGACCGGCAAGACCGTTGGCATACCCCAGATCGGGGTGCCGCAGGCGTTCCCTTCCTGGTTCGTCGTGCCGTTCCTGATCTTCGCGATCGTGCAGCTGTTCTGCATCAACACCATCGACCTGTACTCATCGGGGGTGACGCTGCAGGCACTTGGCATCCCGATCAAGCGCTGGGGCGCGGTCATCGTCGACACGGTCGTGGTGGCGATCGTCACCTACTTCGTGCTGTTCCAT
>JASHUE010000761.1:0-3086 GCA_030040195.1 Streptosporangiaceae bacterium
CGTCGCTGGTCACCCACCGGATGTTGACCCTGACATCGTGCGCGAACCCGCCTGCCCTCAGCGCCTCGGCGGGCGACAGGTACGCGTCGGGCAGGTCGACGTACTTGCCGACGAGCGCGATCGTGACCGTGCGGGAAGGCTTGTGCACCCGGCGCAGCAACTCGTCCCAGTCGCTCCAGTCGACGTCGCGGAACGGCAATCCCAGCCGGCGCACCACGTAGGCGTCCAGGCCCTCGGCGTGCAGCACCTTCGGGATGTCGTAGATGGACGGGGCGTCCGGGGCAGATACCACGGCCTCCTCGTCGACGTCGCACATCAAGCTGACCTTGCGCTTCAGGCCCTCGCTGATCGGCCGGTCGGACCGGCACACGATCGCGTCGGGCTGGATGCCGATGCTGCGCAGCGCCGCTACCGAGTGCTGGGTCGGCTTAGTCTTCAGCTCACCGGACGGGCCGATGTAGGGCAGCAGCGAAACGTGCAGGAAGAAGCAGCGATCCCGGCCGATCTCGTGCCGGATCTGCCGGATGGCCTCGAGGAACGGCTGGGACTCTATGTCGCCGACTGTCCCGCCGACCTCGGTGATGACCACGTCGGTTTCCGGGCCTGCCATCTCCCGGATCCGTTCCTTGATCTCGTTGGTGATGTGCGGAATGACCTGGACCGTGTCCCCCAGGTAATCGCCGCGCCGCTCCTTGGCGATGACCTTTGAGTAGATTTGGCCGGTCGTCACGTTGGCCGACCCCGGCAGCCTGATGTCCAGGAACCGCTCGTAGTGACCGATATCGAGATCGGTTTCCGTACCGTCGTCGGTCACGAACACCTCGCCGTGCTGAAACGGATTCATGGTGCCGGGGTCGACGTTGAGGTACGGATCGAGCTTTTGCATGCTCACCCGGAGGCCGCGCAGCTTCAGCAACCTGCCGATGCTCGAGGCGGTGAGTCCCTTACCGAGGCTGGATGCAACGCCGCCGGTTACGAAGAGATGCCGAGTCGCAACGGGCTTAGACGCGTGACGTGGTATCGCCAATGAGGCTCCCGTGGTCAGATTCGGCGGAATTTCCCGCTCGCCCACGGGGTCCCAGGATATCAGGTGACAGCCACCCGAACTGCTCAGACACGAGGGCCGACAAGCCTGGAACCGGGGACTCTCAGCAATTCGCGGGATTGCGGCTAGGGCTGGTCAGTAAGCTCCACGTTGCCTAATGCGGCCCGCCGCACGGCCCCGGCATCTTCTCCGGCCCCGGCGGCCTCGGCCGGCCGGGATTCGGCGCCCCCCTCCCCGAATCTGGCCAGCGCCACGGCACAGGCAACCGCCAGCACGAACCCCAGCGCGGCAACGGCGGCCAGCCCGTGCCGGGTCGTGTCACCGAGGAAGATAACTCCCACCACCGCGGGTGGCATGGTCTCGGCCAAGATCACTGCCGCCGTGGCGGTGGTGACGCTCCCGCCGTCAAGTGCGGCCGCGTACAGCGTGAACGACACAATTCCGGCGGCCGCCAGCGTGTACGTCGCCGGGCTGCGAACCAGCTGAGCAGGCGCGAATCCCGGCAGGATCCTGGCCGACACCGCAAGGACCGCGAAGCCGAGGCCGGCGGCCGCGCCCAGCAGTGGCGTGCGGGCCGGATCGGCCAGCCGCGCGGCCGCGACCCCGGCCAGCGCCACGACGGCCACTCCCACGATCAGCCCCAGCTGGAAGGCCCAGCCGACAGTCTTGGCCCCCTGTGTCCCGGCCGAGGTCCCGAGCAGTCCGACGCCGATCACGACCCCGGCGACTGCGAGCCACTCGCGGCCAGACAGCCTGGCCTTCATCAGCCAGGCCGCAAGGACGGCGATGACGGCCAGGTTGCAGGCGACAATCGCCTGGACGGCGAAGAGCGGCAGCCGCCGCAGCGCCACCAGCTGGGCGATGAAACCGATCAGGTCGATACCGATGCTGGCGAGGAACAGCCCCTGCCTGAGCATCCGGATGACCAGGCCGGGGTCCACTCCCTGGCCTGCCTCGGTGGTGGCTACCGTACGCCGGCTTGCGGCGCGGACGGAGATCGCCTGCATGACCGACGCGATCCCGTAGCACAGGGCCGACAGCAGGGCGGCCAGCAGGCTCGCCAGCATATTTCGACCCTACGCCCGCCGGAACCTGAGGGCCTTCTCGACGTCGGCTAAGGACCACATATTGCCGGTAAGTAGCTACTTAGGGTATAAGTTCCGTGCGTTGGTGAGATGTCCCTGGGCGGCTACGAGCACCCGGCGTTCCCGATGGCGGCCGCCGCGCCCACTCAAACCCCGGCCGCCTGCATGCCGCGCAGCTCGTGCTTCAGTTCCCTGATCTCGTCGCGCAGCCGGGCGGCGATCTCGAATTGGAGTTCCGCCGCCGCCGTGTGCATCTGCTCGGTCAGCTCGCTGATCAGCGCGGCTAGATCCGCCCTGGCCGGCCCCGTGCCGGTACCCGCCTTGGCCGAAGCCGCCGCCGCTCGCGCCCTGGATGCGACGCCGGGCACAGGCGCCTTGCCGCGGCTCTGCTGCCGGCCGGACCCTCCGAGCAGCTTCTCGGTGTCCGCATCCTCCCTGGCCAGCTGGTCCAGGATGTCAGCGATCCGCTTGCGCAGCGGCTGCGGGTCCACCCCGTGCTCCCGGTTGTACGCGACCTGCCGGTCGCGGCGGCGGTTGGTCTCGTCAATCGCGCGCTGCATCGAGGGCGTCACCTTGTCCGCATACATATGCACCTGGCCGGACACATGGCGGGCCGCGCGGCCGATCGTCTGGATCAGGGAAGTGCCCGAGCGGAGGAACCCCTCCTTGTCCGCGTCCAGGATCGAGACCAGCGAGACCTCGGGCAGGTCCAGGCCCTCGCGGAGCAGGTTGATCCCGACCAGCATGTCGTACTCGCCTAGGCGCAACTCACGGAGCAGCTCGACCCGGCGCAGCGTGTCGACCTCGCTGTGGAGGTAACGCGCTCGGATGCCCAGCTCCAGCAGGTAGTCAGTGAGGTCCTCGGCCATCTTCTTGGTCAGCGTCGTGACCAGGACCCGCTCGGACTTCTCGGCCCGGTCCCTGATCTCGCCGACCAGGTCATCGATCTGGCCCTT